>JBAUGC010000625.1:0-10288 GCA_049679485.1 Xanthobacteraceae bacterium | reverse complement strand
CCGCAGATAGTGGAGGAAATCTTCACGATCACGAAGAGTCTCAACGAGAGCGAAGGCGTCTCGTTTCTTTTGGCCGAGCAGAACGCCAATCTGGCGCTCAAGTATTCCGGCTACGGCTACATCCTCGAGAACGGGCGCGTCGTGCTTGATGGAGCGGCAGCGACGCTCGCCGAGAACGACGACGTCAAAGAGTTCTACCTCGGCGTCGCCGAAGGCAAGCGCAAGTCGTTTCGCGAAGGCAAGCACTATAAGCGCCGCAAGCGTTGGCTTGCCTGAAACGTTGTTGTTATCGCGATGACGCTGCCCGGCAGAAGCCGCGGATAGATTTATTTAACGAAATCCCGCTTCGATGATAACGCCCTTCGGCGGCGGAATGTCATCGGGGACAAAGAAATCCTGCGCCAGCTTTTGCGTCGGGTCGGCGCGGTATTTGTCGAAGTCGGTGACGCCATTTTCCGCCAGGAAGGTATCGTCAATCAGGAAGCGGCCGGTGAATTCCCGCGCCGGGCGCGCGAATATGGCATAGGCCGCGTCGGCCATGATGTCCGGCTTGCGCGATTGACGCATCAAAGCGTCGCCGCCCAATAGGTTCTGAACGGCGGCGGTGGCGATTACCGTGCGCGGCCACAGCGCGTTGGCGGCGATGCCTTTGGACCGCAGTTCGCCGGCAAGCCCAAGCACGACCAGGCTCATGCCGAACTTGGCGATGGTGTAGGCGGTGTGCGGCGCAAACCATTTCTCCTTCATGTCGAGCGGCGGCGAGATCATCAGGATGTGCGGATTGGCGGCTTTTTGCAGATGCGGGATTGCCCATTTCGACACGACAAAGGTGCCGCGCGTATTGATCTGTTGCATGAGGTCGTAACGCTTCATGTCGGTCGCGACGGTCGGTGTCAGCGATATGGCGCTGGCGTTGTTGACCACGATGTCAATGCCGCCGAAATGCGCCGCCGCTTTGTCGATTGCCTCCTTGACCGTCAGTTCGTCGCGGACGTCGACGACGAGCGGCAGCGCCTTGCCGCCGGCCCGCTCGATGTCTTCCGCGGCGGTATAAATTGTGCCGGGAAGCTTCGGATGCGGCTCAGCGGTCTTTGCGGCGATCACGACGTTGGCGCCGTCGCGGGCGGCGCGTAATCCGATTGCGAGGCCGATGCCCCGCGAGGCGCCGGTGATGAAAAGGGTTTTGCCTTTGAGGGACATCGTCGACCTTACCTTTTGCGCGTGAAAAATGCCTGGAATGCAGCCCGCGCTTCGTCGGTCTGCAGCAGCTCCTTGAAATGCACCGCTTCCGCTTCGATCCGCCGCATGACTTCATCGCTATGGCTGCGCATCAGCCGGCGAGCCGCGGCCAGGGCTCCCGGCGGAAGCGCCGCGATCTCCTGCGCCGCTTTCAGCGCCACAGCATCGACGCTGGCGCTATCGACCACGTTGTTGACGATGCCTGCATCCTTCGCCTCAGCCGCGGAAAGGGGGTGGCCCATCACCAGAAGCGAAAACGCCCGCGCATGACCCATGCGCATCGGAGCGAGCAGCGTCGAGGCCAATTCCGGGATCAGGCCAAGCTTGAGGAACGGGGTCGAGAAGGAAGCATCGGCTGCGGCGACGACGTGGTCGCAATGAAACAGCATGGTCGTGCCGATCCCGACAGCAACGCCGCCGACGGCCGCGACAAGCGGCTTTTGGTTCTTTCCCAGTTCGGTCATGAAGTCGATCGCCCGCGGCTCAAGACCGCCGCCGAGCGCCGCACCGAGAAAGTCGCTGATATCGTTGCCGGCGCAAAACGCGCCGGGCGAGCCGGCGAACATGACGCAGCGGACGGCGTCGGTCTGATTGGCCTCGTGCAACGCCCTGGTCATATCGGCGTACATCGCCAGCGTCAGCGCGTTCTTTTTCTCGGGCCGATTGAGCCGGATGGTGCGAACGGCGCCATCATCCGTGACGACGACAGCACCGCTCATCTGCATCTCCTTTGCTGCGTACGCTACGGCCGCATTTGCGCGTCCGCGCGCTGGCTTGGCGCTTCCTCGGTTCCGATACTATTGATTGGGCGTCGGTGCGCCAAAAGGATTCCGGCGAGCAAGCATCGTTCGAGGCGCGCTAGTCGGCGCCTTTGTCGCTGCGAATGAGTTTACCGATTGCACGAAACTCGCCGCCCGCCGCCGTCCGCGCCTGGGATTCGATGGCGCGATAAAGGCCAACAACCCGCTCGCCGACAGGCGTAACCACGGCTCCGCCACCGCCCGAGCCGCCAGTCTCCGCCTTTACTGCGGGTTCGCGCAGCGTTTGATTGATTTCTTCGACCAGCAGCCAGGCGCGGCGATATGACATCCCGATCGACCGGGCCGCGGCGGAAATCGATCCGGTCGAGCGGATCGCCTCCAACAGCGCAATCTTGCCGGGGCCGATGCGGTCCCCGGATGCCAGGTCGATGCGGATGGACAGATGTGTGCCGGCCATGGACGGTCCCGCGAAGGTCCAGGGGGAGTCATCCTAATGGCCGGCCGATCGTCAAGCGATATGTTTGCACCTCGGCGCGTCGACGAATTTTCCGTTCCGCCCGATTCGGAAAAGACACGGCGGCCGAAGACGCCGCGCCTTCGGATTGAGCTGTGGTCGTCGCGTCTAGTGAAACAGCTTCAACGCGTTTGTGATTGTTTCGGCGACGCCCCAAGCAAGCGGAATGCCGACAAATCCCCACGCGAGGATGAGGTGGAGCGTCGTCGTGCCGGTCCGGGTTTGATCGGTCATGATTGTATTCTCCCTAGGCGTTGGCCGGCTTGCCGGTGAGAGCGGCGGCCCTTTCGGCCGCGGCTTCCGCCGCTATCACCAGAGCTGCGTCGCTTTCGGGTTTCATGTGATAGCGTTGATGCACTGCCTTAATGAACAAGTTGCAGAAGAAGCCAATGACCAGCAGCCCGGCCATCACGTACATGGTGACGTTGTAGGCCTGTGCCTTCGGTACGCCGTGGTCGATCTGATATTGGCGGATATAGTTCACCAACACCGGTCCAAAGATGCCCGCCATCGACCATGCGGTGATCAGCCAGCCGTGGATGGCGCCGACATAGCGCGTGCCGAACATATCCTTGAGATAAGCCGGTACGGTCGCGAAGCCGCCGCCGTACATGGTGATGATGACGAGGAAGGCGAGCACGAACAGCGCCACGCTGTGGATCTCGCCGGCCCGAGGCACCAGCGCGTAGAGCACCGTTCCGATCACGAAGAAGCAGAAGTAAGTGTTCTTGCGTCCAATATAATCGGAAATCGAAGCCCAGAAGAAGCGGCCGAGCATGTTGAACAGGCTGAGCAGTCCGACGAAGCCCGCCGCAGCAATCACCGTGACCTTGCCCGGAAACATTTCCTGGCTCATGGCGGACGCTTGGCCGAGCACGCCGATGCCGGCGGTTACATTGAGGCAGAGCACCCACCAGATCAGCCAGAACTGCGGCGTCTTGATCGCGTCGTAGACGTAGACGTCGTTCCTGGTAATAAGCTTCTGCGCCACGACCGGCGGCGTATAGCCTTCCGGCTTCCAGCCCGGAGCCGGTATTCGAACGATTGCCGCGCCGACCCACATGAAAATCAGGTAGATCACGCCAAGCCCGATGAAGGCTTCGGCGACGCCGACGTGACTCGGCGTTGAGAATTTGCTCATCAGCCAGACCGAGAGCGGCGAAGCAATGAATGCACCGCCGCCGAAACCCATGATCGCCATGCCCGTCGACATGCCCGGACGATCGGGGAACCATTTGATCAGCGTCGATACCGGCGAGATGTAGCCAAGGCCGAGGCCGATGCCGCCAAAGAAGCCGTAGCCGAGATAAACGACCCAAAGGTTGTGCGCGTATACGCCGGCTGCCGAAATGAAAAAACCTAGCGCCCAGCACAAGCCGGCGGTGAACATGGCGCGGCGCGGACCGCCTTCCTCGACCCAACGGCCAAGCACCGCCGCCGAGGTGCCAAGAAAGAAAATTGCGAGCGAGAAGATCCAGCCAAGCTGGGTCAGTTTCCAGTCGCCCGGGCCGGATTGCGTAATGCCGATCAGTTTAGTCATCGGCAGATTGAACACGCTGAACGCGTAAGCTTGGCCAATGCAAAGATGGATGCACAACGCCGCCGGCGGCACCATCCAACGGCTAAATCCCGGCTTTGCGATCGTTCGGGTTCGGTCAAGGAACCAAAAAAGCCCCCCCGATGCCTGCGTTTGCACCATCGTACTCATCGTTTCCTCCTGATAGCCTTCGTCTTTTCTCGTTAGTGCTTCAGCACTTTATTTGGTCAGTAACATTGCACCCTACGGTGTCTGGACGTTTTGCCCTCGTGCTTCCAACTGTGCTTCGGGTAGACTCTCGATCGCAACCCGAACCGCTGGATCAAGTCCAGCGCCACCCGCCTTCAAATAGGCAATGATCTGGGCGCGCATCCTGGGATCCCAGAATTTCTTGATGTGATCCGCCGTCCCCGCAGCGGCTTTTTCAGTCCCCTGGCTCGCAAAGAACTTTCCGATCTGATTGGCCATGTAGATTAGCTTGTCAAGCGACATGGGTGGTAGTTTCTTTGGTCATTTCCTTAATGCGCTGCGAGTGGCTGAAGATTTCGAAGCCGTCGCCGCGCGCCACCGCCGCAAGCGTGATCCCGGCGGCCTCCGCCGTGCGCAGTGCAAGGGCAGTAGGCGCGGAAACGGCGACCAGAAGCGGCGCCCCGATCGCGGCCGTTTTCTGCACCATTTCCACCGATACGCGGCTCGTCAGCAGAACCATGCCGTCGTCACCGGACTTACCCTCGCGCACCAACGTACCAACAAGCTTGTCGAGCGCATTATGTCTACCGACGTCTTCCCGCACTGCAATGAGCCCGTCGCCGGAGCGCCAAAATGCCGCGGCGTGCACGGCGCGGGTCTGGCGGTTCAATTCCTGGCGAGGCGGGAGCGCTTCGAGCGCGCGCATGATTTCCGCAGGCGTGAAGATCGTGCCGTCGCGAACGCGCCGGGGCGCTCGTATGGCTTCGTCGAGACTATCGATCCCGCACAGCCCGCAGCCGGTCGGTCCGGCTAGATAACGCCGCCGCTCGCTTAAGGCGGCCGCAAGCGGTTCGGCGAGCCACATGCGCAATTCGATCCCGGCATCGTGCTCGACAATATCAAGCTGGCGGATGTCGGCAGGCGAGGAAATAAGCCGTTCGGTGAAGCTGAAGCCCAGCGCGAAGTCTTCGAGATTGCACGGGGTCGCCATCATCACTGCATAAGAGCCGCCGTCGTAAGTGAACGCGACGGCGGTTTCTTCGGGGATTACGCGCTTGCCGGGTGACAGGCCTTGATGGCGCCAGACGGAGCAATCGACGGTTTGCGTCGGCTCACGCATACCGCTTATTCCGCAGCCTCAACGGTTGCGGCGATGCGGCGGCTCTGACGCGCCTGTTCTTCATATTGCCGCTGCCATTCGGTCGGGCCGTTTGACGGCGTGATCTGCACCGCGGTCACTTTATATTCCGGGCAATTCGTCGCCCAGTCGGAAAAGTCAGTTGTGATGACGTTCGCTTGGGTATTCGGATGATGGAACGTTGTATAGACCACGCTGGGCGCTACACGCTCGGTGATAAGCGCGCGCAACGTCGTCTCGCCGGCACGACTGGCGAGCTTCACCCAATCGCCCTCTCTGACGCCGCGCTGTTCGGCGTCATGGGGATGTATCTCCAGGCGATCCTCCTCGTGCCACAGCACATTGGCGGTGCGCCGGGTCTGGGCGCCAACGTTGTACTGCGAAAGGATGCGGCCGGTGGTGAGCAACAGCGGGAAGCGCGGTCCAGTCTTTTCGTCGGTCGCGACATACTCGGTGACGATGAACTTGCCCTTGCCGCGCACGAACCCGTTGACGTGCATCACCGGCGTGCCTTCGGGAGCCTTCTCGTTGCATGGCCACTGGATCGAACCGAGCTCTTCAATCCGTTTGAACGAGACCCCGGCGAAGGTCGGCGTGAGATGCGCGATCTCGTCCATGATCTCTGACGGATGGTTGTAGTGCATGGGGTAACCCATGGCTTCGCTGATCAGGCAGGTGATCTCCCAATCTTCGTACCCGTTCTTGGGCGCCATGACTTTGCGCACGAGCTGAATGCGACGCTCAGCGTTGATGAACGTGCCGTTCTTTTCCAGGAAGGTCGAGCCGGGCAGGAACACATGCGCATAATTCGCGGTCTCGTTCAGGAACAGGTCCTGCACTACGACGCATTCCATGGCGGCCAGGCCCGCCGCGACGTGATGCGTATCCGGGTCGGACTGGAGGATGTCTTCGCCCTGGACATAAAGGCCTTTGAATGAGCCATCCACCGCCGCGTCGAGCATGTTCGGGATGCGCAATCCGGGCTCGCGCTCGAGCGGCTTGCCCCACAACGCTTCGAACATTGCGCGCGTCGCATCGTTGGAGATGTGCCGGTAACCGGAGAGTTCGTGCGGAAACGAGCCCATGTCGCATGAGCCTTGCACGTTGTTCTGGCCGCGGAGCGGATTTACGCCCACGCCCGGCCGGCCGATATTGCCGGTCGCCATCGCGAGGTTGGCGATCGCCATGACCGTGGTTGAGCCCTGGCTGTGTTCGGTCACGCCGAGACCGTAATAGATCGCACCATTGCCGCCACTGGCGTAGAGCCGCGCTGCGCCGCGAATAGCCTCAGCCGGGACGCCTGAAATTTTAGCCACCTCTTCCGGGCTGTTGTGCGGTTGCGATACGAAGGCCGCCCAGTCACTAAATTCGTCCCAGTCGCAGCGTTCGCGGACGAATTTCTCGTTCACGAGACCTTCGGTGACGACGACATGCGCCAATGCCGTGAGTGTCGCGACGTTGGTGCCGGGCAGGAGCGGTAGATGATACGCCGCCTCCACATGGGGCGTCCGGACCAGATCGATCCGCCGCGGGTCGATCACTATCAGTTTGGCGCCCTGGCGCAGCCGCTTCTTCATGCGCGAGGCGAACACGGGATGCGCATCGGTCGGATTGGCGCCGATCAGCACGACGACATCGGTGTGCTCCACCGAGTCGAAATCCTGCGTTCCGGCGGACGTGCCAAACGTCGTGCTCAGGCCGTAACCGGTCGGCGAATGGCAGACCCGCGCGCAGGTGTCGACATTGTTGTTGCCGAAAGTCGCGCGAACAAGCTTCTGCACCAGGAAGGTTTCTTCATCGGTGCACCGCGAGGACGTGATGCCGCCGATCGAGCTGCGTCCGTATTTCACCTGGATGCGCTTGAATTCGGAAGCTACGCGACCGATCGCTTCCTCCCACGATACCTCGCGCCACGGCTCGGTAATCTTCTCCCGGATCATCGGTTTGAGGATGCGCTCGCGGTGATTGGCATATCCCCAGGCGAACCGTCCCTTGACGCAGGAATGCCCGCGGTTGGCCTTGCCGTCTTTGAACGGCACCATGCGCACCACTTCGTCGCCGCGCATTTCGGCTTTGAACGAACAGCCGACGCCGCAATAAGCGCAGGTCGTCACCACCGAATGCTCGGGTGTGCCGATCTCGATCACCGATTTTTCGTTCAGGGTTGCCGTCGGGCAGGCCTGTATGCAAGCGCCGCAAGATACGCATTCGGAGCTGAAGAACGGTTCCTCCATGCCCGGCGAGACCACCGATTTGAAGCCGCGGCCGGCGATGGTCAGCGCGAACGTGCCCTGGACTTCCTCGCAGGCGCGTACGCAGCGTGAGCAAACGATGCACTTCGACGGCTCGTAGGTGAAATAGGGGTTCGATACATCGAGGCCGGGATTGGGGTGCCGCGCGCCGTCGTAGCCGTAACGCACTTCGCGCAGGCCGACCGCGCCGGCCATGTCCTGCAGTTCGCAATCGCCGTTGGCCGAGCAGGTCAGGCAATCGAGCGGGTGCTCAGAGATGTAAAGCTCCATGACGCCTTTGCGCAGCCGCTTGAGGCCGTCGGTCTGGGTATGCACCACCATGCCGTTTGCCGCCGGCGTCGTGCATGATGCCGGCGTGCCCGGACGGCCATCGATCTCGACGAGGCAGAGGCGGCAGGAGCCGAAGGCATCCAGCATATCGGTGGCGCAGAGCTTGGGGATTTTGGTCCCCATCTCCATCGCGGCGCGCATGATTGAGGTGCCCTCGGGCACGGTCACGGCCTGACCGTCGATCGTAAGCGTGATCGTCTTCTCTGCCTTTGAGCGGGGCGTGCCGTAATCGATCTCTTGGACCAGCGACATGGCGGTTTCCTTATTCGGCGGCTTGCAGACGCGGCTGTGCGCCGAAGTCTTCGGGAAAGTGAGTAAGCGCACTCATCACCGGATACGGCGTAAAGCCGCCCAGCGCGCAGAGCGAGCTGAACTTCAACGTGTTACACAGATCTTCCAGCACCGCGAGGTTTGCGTCACGGTTCTCATTGCGGACGATGCGGTCGACGACCTCGACGCCGCGTGCCGAGCCGATACGGCATGGCGTGCACTTGCCGCAGGATTCGATCGCGCAGAACTCCAGCGCAAAACGGGCCTGCTTGGCCATATCGACGGTGTCATCGAATACCACGACGCCACCGTGGCCGACCAAGCCTTCCCGCGCGGCGAAGGCTTCGTAGTCGAACGGCGTATCAAACAGCGCGCGTGGAAAATAAGCGCCAAGCGGGCCGCCGACCTGCACCGCCTTGACGGGACGGCCGGTGAAGCAGCCGCCACCGATATCGTCCACCAGTTCGCCCAGCGTGATGCCGAAGGCGGTTTCGAACAATCCGCCATACTGAAGATTGCCGGCAAGCTGGATCGGCATTGTGCCGCGGGAGCGGCCCATGCCGAAGTTCTTATAGAACGCCGCGCCCTTATCCATGATCACCGGAACGGTCGCGAGCGAAAGCACGTTGTTGATCACCGTCGGCTTGCCGAACAGGCCTTTGTGCGCGGGTAGGGGAGGTTTGGCGCGGACCTGGCCGCGCTTGCCTTCCAGGCTGTCGAGCAGCGACGTTTCCTCGCCGCACACATAGGCCCCGGCGCCTTCGCGAACTTCGAGATCGAAGGCAAAGGTTGAGCCGGCGACACTCTTGCCGAGCATGCCGCCGCGCTGCGCGATGCGCACCGCGTCGTTCATCACTGCGATCGCGTGCGGGTATTCCGAGCGGATGTAAACGAAGCCCTTTGTAGCGCCGACGGCGATGCCGGCGATGGTCATGCCCTCGATCAGGACGAACGGATCGCCCTCCATGATCATGCGGTCGGCGAAGGTGCCGCTGTCGCCTTCGTCGGCATTGCAGACGATGTACTTCCGGTCGGCCTTGGTGTCGGCGACGGTCTTCCACTTGATGCCGGTCGGGAAGCCGGCGCCGCCGCGTCCGCGCAGCCCCGATTGGGTGACCTCCTCGACAATTCCAGATGGGTTCGCAAGCGCTTTTGCGAGACCCTTGTAACCGTCGTGAGCTTTATAGTCTTCGAGGGAACGCGGATCGACGATGCCGCAACGCGCGAACGTCAGGCGCGTCTGCTTTTTCATGAAAGGTTGATCTTCCGGCACTCCAACGCGCAATTTGTGATCGCCGCCGCCGGCGACCATGGCATCGAGCACGCTTTCGACGTCGGCAAGCTCCACCGGGCCGTAGGCGATCCGGCCGTTGCCGGTCACGACTTCGAGCATCGGCTCGAGCCAATGCATCCCGCGCGATCCATTGCGCACGATCTCGATCTGGAGCCTGCGCTTGACCGCCGCCGCAGCAATCGCGGCCGCGATCTCGTCGGCGCCGCAGGCTACCGCTGCGGCATCGCCCGGAACGTAAATGCGAAGCGCGCTCACCGGTCCGCCTCCGCGAGCAACGTGTCGAGCTTCTTGGCGTCGAGGCGGGCGACGATCCGGCCGTCGATCATGGCCGAGGGAGACACCGAGCACAGACCGAGGCAATAGACCGGCTCGACTGTGATGCGCCCATCCGCCGTGGTGTTGCCGAGCGCCACTCCCAGCCGTGCCTCGGCATGTGCGGCCAAAGCATCGCCGCCTGCCGCCTGGCAGGCTTCGGCACGGCAGAGCTTGAGCACGTGCCGCCCGGCCGGCGCGCGCCGGAAGTCATGGTAAAAGGTGATGACGCCGTGGACCTCGGCGCGGGTGATGTTCAATTCCTCCGCGATCACCGGCTCGGCGGCTTGGTCGATGTAGCCGAATTGCTCCTGCAAGGCGTGGAGGATAGGCAGCAGCGGACCCTCAAGGCCCAGATGCTCTCTAATGATTTGCGCGGTTCGTTCCGCGCTCCATGGTTCGTATCGTGGCACGTCAGTACCAGCTCCGTGCAACCGCCCCACCGGTTGATC
>JBAUGC010000624.1:0-4984 GCA_049679485.1 Xanthobacteraceae bacterium | reverse complement strand
CCGCTGCACCGGCCGCCACCGGAAACTGGCCGAAGGCGTGCCGTGAATAAGGATGATTGGCATGCCCGCGTTCCCATCACTTGTGTAATAGAGCTTATGCCCCTTAACCGTTGCATATTCGCCCATTTGGCCTCCGAATTTCTTGATTCATCTCCGCAACCGACCGACGGCCCTCGGCCGTTTTCAGCCACGTCAGTTTTCGTACGTGATCATCAGGCTAACGTGCATTCCAGTCAACGCTGACCTGAGTACAGATCAGGTTGACGGCGGAATAATCCTCTCTAGTTTGTGCATGCGAGGGAGGCAAAGAGTCATGGGGATCCCGCATCTGCTGGTGCATCATCGCGAGGACAACGTCGGTGTCGTCGTAGTCGAGGGGCTGACGACCGGGACTGAAATGCTCGCCGTCGTCATTGCTGACGACTCGTCATTTACGCTCATAGCCCGCGAGGACGTGCCAATTGGTCATAAGATTGCGCTCAACGACCTGAAGGCAGGTGAAGCGGCCATCAAGTACGGGCAAGACATCGGACGCATCACCGCCGATGTCGACAAAGGACGCCACGTGCACATCCACAACCTCAAAACGAAGCGCTGGTAGAAAGGCGATGAGCTCAAAATATGCCAATCTCTCTTTCCTGGGCTATCGGCGCAAAAATGGCCGCGTCGGGGTACGCAACCACGTTGTCATTCTGCCAGTCGATGATATTTCCAATGCTGCTTGCGAGGCCGTCGCCACCAATATTAAGGGTACCATGGCGCTACCGCACGCTTACGGGCGGCTTCAATTCGGTGCGGATCTGGAACTGCAATTCCGCACCATGATCGGCACGGGTGCAAATCCTAATGTGGGTGCGGCGATTGTAATCGGTATCGAATCAGGCTGGACGAGACGCATTGTTGAGGGCATCGCCGCAACGGGAAAGCCGGCTGCCGGCTTCTCGATCGAAATGAACGGTGATCTCAAGACGATCATGGACGCCTCGCGCGCGGCGAAAGAATTCGTGCATCAGGCAAGCGAATTTCAGCGTCAGGAGTGTCCGGTCTCTGAACTTTGGATTTCCACCAAGTGCGGTGAGAGTGACACCACGACAGGCCTTGGCTCCTGCCCCACTGTCGGGAACATGTACGACAAACTACTGCCGACCGGCATCTTTGGCTGTTTTGGAGAGACCTCTGAGATCACCGGCGCGGAAGACATTTGCCAGTTGCGGGCGATTAGTGCAGACGTCGGTGGACGCTGGTATGAAATGTGGAAAGCCTATCAGGATGAAGTAATCGAAGCGCACAAGGATAATGACCTGTTGGAGAGTCAGCCTACCAAGGGTAACATCGAGGGCGGATTGAGTACGATCGAGGAGAAAGCGCTCGGAAATCTCGAAAAAATTGGACGCACATCGCGCTACGTTGAAATACTCAAGCCAGCGGAGGAGCCTAAAGCAGGGAAAGGCCTCTACTTTATGGACACGTCGTCCGCTGCAGCCGAATGCGTCACGCTCATGGCTGCTAGTGGTTTCGTAGTCCACACTTTTCCGACGGGTCAGGGAAACGTGGTCGGCAATCCCATCCTGCCCGTCATCAAGATTACCGCTAATCCGCGGACGGTGCGGACCATGGGCGAGCATATCGATTTAGATGTCTCAGCCATCCTGCGACGAGAAATGACGATTGACGAAGCCGGCGACACGCTGATCGACAACATCATCCGCACGGCAAGCGGCCGCGTTACCTCCGCTGAGGTGCTTGGGCACCGCGAATTCGTCATGACGAAACTATATCGCTCAGCCTGACAGACCACATTGTGGCGCCATACCCGTATGGCATTGAGCAGTCATGTCCGTTGTGTCTAAGGGATTGCGCACTCGATATGCATTAATTGTGCTTCTATTCGGCCGACGTCGACGGCAAAAAGGCGCGCGCTGCGGAAGCACTGCTTGCTACATTACTTGCCGCGCTATCAGCATTATTTCCGTTGAATGGGGTAAGCTGGCGTTCATGCGGACCTGCCAGGCTCTGCCGCTCTCGATTCGGCCATCACATGATATCCGTGCGCGCAATTGGCGGGGGCAATCGATCAAGTGTGGACGAATGTGCACACAGCGATATCCCGTTTCAGGTCGACTATTCAGCTGTCCAGCCGCCGTCAAGTACGAGCGCAGAGCCCGTCATCAGTGATGACGCGTCGGAAGCGAGGAAGACAATAGCACCGGTCAGTTCGTCGAGTTGGCCGAGCCGACCCAACTTGATCTTTGATAAGACCTCGTCGCGAAAGGACTTATTCTCGAAGTAAGGCCGCGTCATAGGTGTTTCCAGAAAAGTCGGACCAAGGGTGTTGACGCGGATATTATGTTGCGCAAGTTCGATGGCCATGGCCTTGGTGAAGCCCTCCATGGCGTGCTTTGACGCGCAATAAACGGTGCGACGTGCGGCTCCGACATGCCCCATCTGGGATGAGATATTGATGATTGACCCCGTCAGATTACTCTCGATCAGTCGCCGCGCTACCGCCTGGGCTATAAAGAATGCTGCGCGCACATTGACCGCAAAGATTGCATCGAAGTCGTCGATGCTGACATCACTCAGATAGGCTGGCCGGTTTATGCCAGCATTATTGATGAGGATTTGAAACGGCTTGGCCGTGCGAATTACGTCTCGCGCCGCCTCCACATCAGTCACATCAAGGACTATTGCTTCAGCCTGCTCGCCCCGCGCTCGAATGGCGCTCGCTGCTGCCTCAATTTCCGCAGCCGTGCGCGCTGCAAGCGTCACGTGTGCGCCAGCTTGCGCCAAAGCCGACGCTGCGGCCAAGCCAATCCCTCGGCCTCCGCCGGTTACCAATGCGCGCCTGCCATCTAGGCGGAACGATGGACTTTTCGCGAGGGAGGTCATCACGTGCTGGTAGGCTATCGCGTCGCCTGCGCGTAAAGCGCATTACGGCCGGTGTAGCGTCGCAGGCGCAGGCTCGCGTGCTCGGGACGTGCTGCAAAACCTTTAAGCGCGCACAGTCGCGAGCAATATTCGCCTTTCATGAGACTCGCTTCCCGGTTATTGCCGGCGACACGGGCCAAGCTGCTGTTTGGCCGATTAAACATACCGCATCGCCTGTACTAAGAGCTATCGGTACCTATTGGCAGCATTATCACATGGACGCGCAAACTGTCTGAAGCTGATTATGGTAAGCCACCCGATGAAGAATAAACGCGACGGCGAAAGGAGATCGCGGGACTGATGCATACCAAGCGCAGCACCCCGGAGGGCGACAGCTTGATGTACTGGTGATCCGCGTCGAGGCTTGGTAGGCCAGACATGTCCGCTTGATTTGCCCGATCCGATCGCGACGATCAAGGTGCATGGAACAGCGAGACTTAGTCCGGACGATCTGACCACCCGGCAGTCGGCTCGAAGCTTTGAAAGGGGCCGGACAGGACAGACGAGCAATCAGTGGCGGTATTTGCTTTTGATGGCCGATTTTGTTGAAAAACTCGCCAGTTGAAACGGTGAGAGCTCACTGATTCAGTCCTGTTGAGAGGCAGGAACTGAGTCGATGATGGGACCACGGCAAATCGAACAGGGTGTGTTGTTCTACAACTTCTCGCTCGATGCACATGTACCGTCCGATCATTTGCTGAGGTCGATCGACCGCTTTGTCGAGCTGTCGGAACTGCGCCGCGAACTGGCGCCGTTCTACAGCACGATAGGACGGCCATCGATTGATCCCGAGCTGATGATTAGGATGTTGATCATCGGTTATTGCTTTGGCATCCGCTCCGAGCGGCGCCTCTGCGAAGAGGTCCACCTCAATCTGGCATATCGCTGGTTTTGTCGTCTCGGGCTCGACGGCGATGTACCCGATCACTCCACCTTCTCGAAGAACCGGCACGGCCGCTTCCGCGACAGCGATCTGCTCCGGCGCGTCTTCGAGACGGTTCTGCAGCGCTGCATCCGCGAGGGGCTGGTCGGCGGGGAAGCCTTTGCGATCGATGCCAGTCTGATCAAGGCGGATGCCAATCGGCAGAAGGGGATCGAGGGTGAGAAGGGGTTGCCACCAGAAGCGACCGGCCGGGCGGTCAAAGAATATATGGCCGTGCTCGACGATGCGGCCTTCGGCGCCGCGACCGATGTCGTGCCCAAGTTCGTGTCACCGGCCGATCCCGCAGCGCGATGGACCGGAGCCCACGGCGGGCAAGCATTCTTCGCCTATTCCATCAACTATCTGATCGATGTCGACAACGCGATCATCGTCGACGTCGAAGCCACAACCGCGATCCGGCAGGCCGAGGTTCTGGCCGCAAAACGCATATAGAACGCTCGATGGATCGCTTCGATCTTTATCCTGCTCGCCTTTTGGGGGACAGCGCCTACGGCTCAGCCGAGATGCTCGGATGGCTGGTCTACCAGCATGGCATCGAGCCACACGTGACCGTGTTCGATAAGTCGACCCGTCAGGACGGCACCTTCTCACGCGACGACTTCACCTACGATCATGTCGGCGACGTTTATTCTTGCCCCGCCGGCAAGATGCTGACCACGACCGGCTCATGTGTGAATGACGGAGCGACATTACGCTACCGCGCCAGCAAATATGACTGCCAAGCCTGCCGCCTGAAGCCGCGATGCTGTCCGAAGGAGCCGGCCCGGTACGTGCCGCGATCGATCTATGAAGGCGCCCGCGACATGGCACGCCAGATCGCAAGCTCGTGGCAAGGCCGCACCGCACGACGATTGCGCAAGAAAGTCGAAATGCTGTTCGCCCATCTCAAACGCATTCTCAAACTCGACCGGCTCAGACTAAGAGGACCAAATGGTGCGCGCGATGAGTTCCTACTCGCCGCAACCGCCCAAAACCTCCGAAAGCTGGCGAAGCTGATACCGATGCCAAGCCCTCACCCAGCCTAAGAGCCTCAGCGACTCGCAATCGGGGGCCTTCGATTGGCCGGGTTGATTAATCTCAAATTATTTGCCGACTTCTTCAACAAAATCGGCC
>JBAUGC010000623.1:0-1930 GCA_049679485.1 Xanthobacteraceae bacterium | reverse complement strand
GAGGCCGGAAGAGCCGAGCCGGCTTTGCGCCGCCAGCTAATCTTCGTACAACTGCCGCCAACATGACGCACTCGATCCAATGGTGCGCTTCTAGGCTGCAATTGCTAGGAGATTGTTACTCCGATCGCCGAAGGTCCACTTCTGTGGCCGGCCGTCGCGGCTTCAGTCGTCGACCTTAACTGTTGCTTGCGGCGATCTTCGAATTTTGCGGGCAACCGCCGGGAGGGGTGGGTGACATCCTACGTGCTCGCGATCGACCAGGGGACGACGTCCACACGGGCCCTGCTATTCCGGGCAGACACTTCCGTCGCAGCCTTCGCCCAACGCGAATTCCCGCAGCATTTTCCAGCGGACGGCGAGGTCGAACACGAACCCGAGGATCTGTGGACGACGACGCTGGAGACTTGCCGGGGCGCGATGCGCGAGGTCAATGCGAGCGCCCGGGACATCGTCGCCATCGGTATTGCCAATCAGCGGGAGACGACGCTGTTGTGGCATCGCGCCACCGGCCGGCCCGTTCATCGCGCTATCGTCTGGCAGGATCGGCGGACGGCCGACCGGTGCGCTCATTTAAAAGACAGCGGCCACGAACCCGCTTTCACCGCCAAGACCGGACTTTTGCTCGATCCGTATTTTTCCGGCACCAAACTCGCCTGGCTTCTCCAGCACACCGAAGTCGTCAACGATTTGGCCGCCCGCGGCGAGTTCGCCTTCGGCACAGTCGATACGTATCTGCTGTGGCGCCTGACTGGCGGCAAAGTCCACGCCACCGATGCGACCAACGCCTCGCGCACGCTGCTCTTTAATATCCACGAAGGCCGCTGGGACGACGAACTTCTCGCGCTGCTCGGCGTACCCAAGGAAGTTCTGCCGCGGGTTCTGGATTCCTCCGCCGCCTTCGGTTTCACCGACCCAGAGCTGTTCGGCGCCGCAATCCCGATTTATGGCATTGCCGGAGATCAGCAGGCCGCGCTCATCGGGCAGGCGTGTTTCGCACCGGGAATGGTCAAATCGACCTACGGGACCGGATGCTTTGCGTTGTTGAACACCGGACCAACGCCGGTTGCCTCCAATAACCGGCTTCTCACAACGATTGCCTATCAACTCGATGGCATCCGCTCCTATGCGCTCGAGGGTTCGATCTTCGTCGCCGGCGCCGCCGTGCAATGGCTGCGCGACGGCTTGCGGATCGTGCGGAGCGCCGAAGAGAGCGGCACGCTCGCCGCTGCCGCAGACCCCACGCAAGACGTCTATCTGGTGCCGGCCTTTGTCGGGCTGGGCGCGCCCTATTGGCGACCGGAGGCGCGTGGCGCGCTGTTTGGCCTGACGCGCGCGACCGGTCCGCGGGAATTGGCGCAGGCTGCGCTCGAGAGCGTTTGCTTTCAGACGGTGGATTTGCTCGCGGCCATGAAGGCAGATTGGCAAGGCGCCGAGACTTCGCTCAAGACTTTGCGCGTCGACGGCGGCATGGCCGCTTCCGACTGGACAATGCAACGTCTCGCCGACCTGATCGGCAGCACCGTCGACCGGCCGCAAATCAAGGAAACGACCGCGCTCGGCGCGGCCTATCTCGCCGGCTTGCGCGCCGGCTTTTTTCCCGAACCGGACCGCTTCGCCGAACTGTGGCAATCGGAGCGCCGGTTTATCCCGCAGATGGACGCGGCCACGCGGGAGCGGAAGTTGGCGGGCTGGAACTCGGCCGTTCGCCGGCTGCTCTCTTGAGCTTGGATCGGCGAAACTCCACGGCGTGGCTCACTCGAACCCCAGACTCCAATCGCAACTGGATAAGAATAGGGGGCAATGTCAGTGGCCCGAAAAATCTGGGCAGTCAGTCGAGTGGCATAACTGACTTTAACTCAACTTTAGATCGATCGCTTTAAAAGCGACGATTGTTTGTATCTGGCCATGCAGACCCAAAAGCGTGCAGAGC
>JBAUGC010000622.1:0-8363 GCA_049679485.1 Xanthobacteraceae bacterium | reverse complement strand
ATGCTTAAAGGCACACCGTCCACAATTGTCGAGGTCGTGCCGAGCCTATCTCGCATCACGGCGCGCGATGTGACGTCCTCGCACGGCACGTATTAATCGACGGCTGCTCGGTCGATCATCGAACCGGGCAGCCGAGCGCTTCACGGTTGTCGCCTGGCACCAGCGCCCTCAAGGCTCAAGATTCTCCGGTTTGCAGCCGCTCGCTTCGGCGGGTCCGAATGCCTTCTCCTTCGGAATAACGCGAACCGGCTCATAGTAGTCCCACGGATATTTGCTCGCCGACGGCTCCTTCACCTTATAGAGCGTCAAGTCGTAGAGCACCCGGCCGTCGGGCCTGATCGTGGCCTCCTGACCGAAATAATCGGCCGGCATTTCGCGCATCTTGCGGTTGATCGTGCGCCCGTCGTCGCTGCCGGTTGCTTGAACGGCCTTCAAGTAGTGACGCACCGACGCGTAGACCGCTGCCTGTTCCTTGGTCGGCATTTTCTGATGACGGGCAAACATCCGCTCGGCAAACTTCCGGGTCTGTTCATTCTGATCCCAATAAAACCCCGATGCGGCATTGAGGCCTTGGGCTGCCGCAAGACCGAGACCATGAATGTCGGTGATGAAGACCAGGAACGCCGCCAATTGCTGTCCCGATTCCTGAAGGCGAAATTCCTGCGCTTCTTTGATGGCGTTGATGGTGTCCTTGCCGACGCTGGCGAGCCCGACAAAATGCGCCTTCGACGCCTGGGCCTGGAGCAGAAACGAAGCCAGATCCGGCGATCCCAGCGGATAACGCACGCCGCCTACGACCTTGCCGCCCTGGCGCTCGATTTCGGCGGAGGCGTCGCGCTGCAGCGAAGCCCCCAGCGCATAGTCCACCGCCACGAAGAACCAGGTCTCGCCCGGCTTTTCGGTCACGCCTTGCACCACGGCCGACGTCAGAGCCCGCGAATTGTCGGTCCAATGGGTGGTGAACGGCGAGCACGCCTTGCCGGTCAAATCCGCCGTAGCCGCACCGCCGATCAACAGGGTCTTTTTTGCTTTGCGGGCGATTTCCTGCACCGCGAGTGCCGCAGACGAGACCGGCATGTCGGCAATGGCGTCGACTTTTTCGGTATCGAACCAGCGCCGCGCGATCAATGCCGCCGAATCGGGCTTTTCGGCAAAATCTTCGTCGATCACTTGAACCGGCACGCCGTTGATGGCGCCGCCGAAATCCTCGACGGCGAGCCGCGCGGCGGTTGCAGCCGCGACACCGCTGGCGTCGGCACCGACCGTGGACTGGTTACTCAAAACGCCGATCTTGATGACGCCATCCGATATCTGGGCCGAGGCGGTATCGATCGATCCGGCCCACAGTAACGCAGTGAAAATCAGCGCAACAGCACTTCGCATCAGCATGTTTCCTAAAAAGGCGTCCCAAGCGAACGCAGTAAAATCGGCGGTAAACTAGCGATTTCATTCCGCCGCTGCCAATTGTGCAAGTTCCGTTCCGAAGCGTCTGGAGGAAGCGCAGGGCCCCCTGTAACGTTAATCTCGAAGCGCGGTGGAATGTTGGGACGCGGCGTGCTTCGGCTTTGTCCGAGGCCGCGCGTCTTTAGTTCTGCGTTTCTGACGCCCGCCTCGGCCCCAAGCTTGCGCCGTCGCCCGGTTGCTCGCTTGGGGTCCTGCTTTGTGGGGCACAAGCTCGCGACACGCCGATCGGCGCTGAGCATTTGCGCCCGAGTCCATTGCTCCCAAGCCCTGCGGTGTGACGCGGCGCGGATTTCAGACAAGTTCCATAAAAACTCGCGCCTAACGTTAGCCAAGCCGCAATTGCTGTTTGCTACGTGTGATCTTCATAGGAGGGGTCGTCGCCACTTGCTGACGCACAGTAAGGAACCCGACTATGAAATTCAGATACGCGTTTGCGCTAGCACTTTGCGGTCTTGCTCTCGCGCCGGTCGCCGCCTTAGCCGGCGAACAGGAAGACCGGCAAGCCTGCATGAACGACGCCTTGACGGTCTGCTCACAATACATTCCCAACCGCGACCGCATTGCCAGTTGCCTGTTTGTCAACCGCAGCCGCATCTCGCCGGCGTGCCAGGCCGTCATGACCCGGCCCAGCCAGGCAACAGTGTCGCCGGCGGCGTTGACCAACACGCGCTGACAGTCGCCGGACGTTAGACTGCTGGGTCTGGCGGCTTCACTCGGCCGCAGCCACCTGCGTGGCGCTGCGCTCCACATCGGCTAGCCGGTTGATGATGCGCCGGGCCGCGATTGCGCCGGCATCGGCCGCGATGTCGACCTGCGGCGGCTTTGGCATGAGATTGAGCATCCGCTGTTGGGCCGTGAACACGGCGACGTCCTCGAGAAACGCGGTCCGGACCTGCTCGAATATTTTGTTGGTCGTCTCCGGGTTTTTGACGTCGAAATTGTGCGCCTGCCCCCAGAAATAATGCGTCGTGGCTTCGGTCTCGGGCGTGATGGCGTTGAGATTGCGCATGCTGATGCCGCCTACTCTTTTGCCTTGCGTCGCGCCGGTCCCGGTGGGCGTCGCGCCAACGTCGAGGCGCAGGAACGCCGGCGGCGCAAAGTCGATGATCTGCCAGCGATCGACGTTGCCGGCAAAGCCGCCGACCTTTTTGTAGGTCGGCGGCGGATCCTGGTCGATCACCCAGCGCGTGACGACCACATTGTTCGGCGCCCGATCGACCTTCACCTGCGCATGTTCCGCAATCGCCGCATTTCCGATCGTGGTTTCGTGCACAAAGGCAAGGTGCGTCAGGTCGAGAAGATTGTCGACGATCAGCTGCCAGTTCGCGTCAACGTGCAGATAGGAGCTCTTGGCGCCCCATTCCGGATCGTCGAGCCAGTGGAAATCCGGGATCGTAGCGGGATCGGCCAGCGCCGGATCGCCCATCCAGATCCATACCCAATGATAACGGTCCGCCAGCGGATAGGTTTTTGCTTTGGCGGCCTTTGGAATGTGATCCTGGCCGGGAATACGGACACAGCGGCCGTCGGCGGCGAAACGCAGCCCGTGGTAGTGGCATTGCAGCGTGTCGCCGACGAGCTTTCCCATCGACAGCGGGAGATGCCGGTGCGGACAGCGGTCCTCGAACGCGACCGGATGCCCGTCCTCGGTGCGGAACAGGACGACCGGCTCGCCGAGGATGGTGCGGCCGAGCGGCGTGCGGCCGATTTCTTTTTCCGCCGCGGCGACGTACCAAAAATTCCGCAGGAACATGGCTTGCTCCATGGGCGATCACGTCGACTCAATGCTCCGACTTCGCAATCATTTTGGCAATAGGCCGAACTTCGCGCCGCGGCTTCGGTTTGCCGCGCGCGCTTGGCAACGCGCGGGCGTTTGTGCAACATGAGCCGAGCCGGTATGGGCGGCATCGGGAGCCGTTATGTCGATTTTCGCCGTGAACTATCTGTGCCGTGAAGTTCTGCGCGACCACGCCTTCCGCGCCGCCATGAAGGCCGATCCAGCCAAGGCGCTGGCGCCGCTCGATCTCACCGACGACGAGCGCAAGGCGCTGGTCGCAGGCGACGTTGGCGCGCTCTACCGCATGGGCGTCAACGGCTTCCTCATGGGCTATCTCGCCCGCTTCGAGGTTTGCGGGCTCAACGTAGAAATCTACAATCAGCGCATGCGCGCCGTGAAGGTCGATGAGGTGGGAGCGCCGGTCTAGCGGCTTCCTTTTTCCGCTACGAACCGGGCCGATCACCGCCCGGCCAACGCCAAGCCAATTCCACCAAGCGCACCGACAACGACAACGAGCAGCGGCGGTGCACGCCAGGCGGTCAGCAGAACGAAGCCGAGAAGCGCGACGCCGAAGTCCCCAGGCGTTTTGACCGAGGTCGTCCAGATCGGGCTGTAGAGCGCCGCGCCGAGCAGGCCGACGACGGACGCGTTCACGCCGCGCATCGCCGCTTGGGCGTCCGGCCGCCGGCGGAAGGTGTCCCAAAACGGCAACGTACCTAGAAGGATCAGAATTCCCGGGAGGAAAATGCCGAACAGGCCAAGGGCCGCGCCGGCAACGCCGTGCGGCGATGGAGCGACGACGGTGCCGAGGTAGGCGGCGAACGTGAACAGCGGGCCGGGAATGGCCTGCGCGGCGCCGTAGCCCGCGAGAAATGCGTCGTCGCTCACCCAGCCGCGCCCGACGAACGCTTCGCGCAGCAGCGGCAGCACCACGTGGCCGCCGCCGAACACCAGGGCGCCGGAGCGGTAAAATGCGTCAAACAAGGCAACGCCCGGCCAGATCTGAAAGCTCTGGAAGATAGGCAAGCCGACCAGCAAAACAAAGAAAGCCGCCAGCGCTGCCAATCCTGCGCGGCGTGAGACCGGCATGACGATATGACCTTCGGCCGGCGGCGGCGCGCCGCGGCAAAGCCAAAGACCTAGAACGCCGCCGAGCAGGATCGAACCGACCTGGGCGATCGAAGAATTGCTGAACAGGATAATCAGTGCCGTCAGCACTGCGATGGAGGCCCGCTCGCGGTCCGGACATAGGGTGCGCGCCATGCCGAAGACCGCCTGCGCGACAATGGCGACGGCGACGAGCTTGAGACCATGCAACAGACCCGCTCCGGCAGTGCCGCGCAGAGCGCCGGCGCCGTACGCGAACAGCACGAGCACGATCGCGGACGGAAGCGT
Source organism: Xanthobacteraceae bacterium (assembly GCA_049679485.1). Classification (GTDB taxonomy): domain Bacteria; phylum Pseudomonadota; class Alphaproteobacteria; order Rhizobiales; family Xanthobacteraceae; genus BOG-931. The sequence goes on along the minus strand of JBAUGC010000622.1, from coordinate 3,727 downwards.
AAAGCCGGTCCATGCCGCGAGCGCGCCGCGATAGCCGGCTCGCGCTAAACCGATCGAAAACCCGACTTGGCTGCTCGCCGGCCCCGGCAAAAATTGGCAAAGCGCTACGAGGTCGACAAAAGCCTGCTCGTCGAGCCAGCGCCGCCGGACAACGAACTCCTCACGGAAGTAGCCGATATGCGCGATCGGGCCGCCGAATGAACTCAATCCGAGCTTGAGAAAGACGCGCAGGACTTCGAGCGGCGAACGCGCAGGCGGCTGCGATGCCGTGCTGGTTCTTTCCGCGTCGGCGGTATCCATCGGGCTGTCGTTTCCCGCCAGGACTCCCGCCTGCGGTTCTAAAGATAATTCCGCCTGTACCAGTCGACAATTTCGCCGCCGGTCGTGAGCCAGACTTCCTGGCGCGAGGTGATATGGGCCAGCGCCTTGGCGAAGTATTTGCTCCGGTGCGGATAGCCGACCAGAAACGGATGCAGGCAGATCGACATCACCCGCCCGGTCTTGGCGCCGTCCTCATAGAGCACGTCGAACTGGTCGCAGATCATCTGGCCGAAGGTTTCTGGGCTCTGGTGCAGGTCTAATAGCGCGGGAATGTCGTTGATCTCGGTCGAATACGGCATGGCAATCATCGAGCCCTTCTTCACCCGCATCGGATAGGGCTGATCGTCGTTGACCCAGTTGCCGACATACTCGATGCCGTTCTCGGCCAGGATGTCGAGGGTGCGCACGGTCTCGCTCAAAGCCGGGCTGAGCCAGCCGCGCGGCGCCTTGCCGACGCTTTTAGTAATGGTGCCGACGACGTGTTTGATCAGCGCCTTCTCCTCCGCCTCGGTCTGGTTGTTGATCAAGGTCGAATTGTTGGTGCCGTGACCCATCCATTCCCAGCCGAGTTTCTTGCCCTCCTCGATAATGCGCGGATAATGGCTGCACACGTCGGAATTGAGCGCGACAGTGCCCTTGACGCCGTATTTCTCCATCACCTCCATCATCCGCCAGATGCCGACGCGCACGCCGTAGTCGCGCCACGAATAATTGAGCACGTCCGGGTTGACCGGTAGGACCGCGATCCGCGTCGAGGGCCGATCGAACAGAAAATGCTCGATGTTCGGGATTACCCAGACGGCCACGCGGGCGCCGTTCGGCCACGACAATTTCGGCCGGTCGATAATTGCCGAGTAGTCGAACCGGCCGTGCTCCATCGGAATGGATAAAGGCGGCGATGCCTTCCGCTGCTTCGACCGTTGCACGATTTTCTTGGCCGCTTTGCGCGCCACCTGTTCCTCCCTGATGATCAAGCGATGTATTGATCTGGCGGCACCGCACCGCCCGGGTTAATGTCGCACAAGCGCCGCGTAGAAGCGAAGGCCCAAAGGAGCTCAACGAAATGGCAAATATCGTCGCCGGGTTCGGCGTCCCGCATACCCCGGTATTCCCGTTCTTCGTCAAGCGCGATGGGCCTGAGAGCGAAACCGCCAAGCTGTTTGCGGCGCAGAAGGAGCATCTCGCGGCGGTGCGACCCGACGTGATCGTGATGTTCGACACCGATCATCTCAACACCTTCTTCCTCGACAATCTGCCGATCTTCGCCGTCGGCGTGGACAAGAGCTTTACTGGCCCGAACGACGAGCCGCGCGAAATGCCGGTCTACAAAATTCCGTCGGCCGTGGACCTCGCCGCGCACATCCGGCAGGTCGGCGTTGAGGCGGGCTTCGATGTCGCGCTGACCCAGCACTATTCGGTCGATCACTCGGTCGCGGTGCCACTGCATTTTCTCACCCCCGACATGCAGGTGCCGGTCATCCCGTTCTTCATCAGCGGACACCTGCCGCCCTTGCCGTCTGCGCAACGCTGCTATGCGCTTGGCCAGGCCGTCGGCCGCGCGATCGCATCGTGGCCGGCGCCATTGCGGGTCGTGATCATGGGTAGCGGCAGCTTCTCGCTCGAAGTCGCCGGCCCACGCATGGCGCCGGGCCGCACCGATGGCGTGCCTGATCCGGATTGGGCCTGGCGCATCATCAAGCTGATGGAAGAACAGCAAATCGAAAAACTCATCAGCGAGGCCACCGAGCACCAGCTCCTCAAGGCCGGCAATGTCGGCGGCGAAGTGCTCAACTGGATCGCGATGCTCGGCGCCATCGGTAGTCACAAGCCGAATTACATCGCCCCGCAGATGCAGAACGGCCACGCCTACGGCGTGTGGCGCTGGAATTGAGCTGAGGCATCGGCCCGCATCGCATGCCGCCGGCCGGCGTTGCCTTTTGGGTGGGCCGAGGCCATCATCGGCAACGAGAGCAACGACCGCCAACGGTCTAACTCGCTCCGATCAGCAGGGAGGAACATCCATATGAGGTCGCCAATAATTCCGCTTTGTACGGCGCTCGCCGCCGCGATTGCGCTGGCAGCGCCACAAGCCTCGGCGCAGGGAGCGAAGCGGGTCGCATTTCTCGACGGACCGATTGCAGATAAGTATGTTGGCGGTCTCACCCGCAGCTTCACCGAAACCGCCAAAGCCGCCGGACTTGACGTTTCCGTCGTGCAAAGTCCGTTTGACCCGGCACTTCAGGCGCAGCAAATGGACGACGCCATCGCCAAGAAGGTCGATGCTATCGTCATGATGATTATGAGCCAGAAGGCGCTCATACCGGCGCTCACGCGTGCTAAGGAAGCCCACATCCCGGTCATATTGATCAATACGCCTATTCCCCAGGAGGACCTCTACACGGCGTTTGTCGGAGAGGACAGCAACAACATGGGCGCGACTGCTGCGAAAGCCATGGCCGAGGGACTTAAGGGCCGTTCTGCGGCGAAGGTCGCAATCATCGCCGGCAGCATGGATGAGGGGATAGCTCCCGCGCGCGTCGCCGCGTTCAAGAAGGAGATGGCGAACCATCCCGGCATTTCCATCGTCGCAGTCGAGGAGACTCATTGGGCGCCACCCGAGGCGGAGCGGGCCACCGGCCAGTTGCTGGCTCGTTTTTCAGGACAAGGCGGGCTCGACGGCATCTATGCCATGAACGATCCGCTGGCTAACGGTGCCGTGCAAGCGGCGCAATCGGCAGGCGTGAAGCTTGGAAGCGGCAAGGGCGAACTGGTAGTCGTCGGCGGCAATTGCCTGGCGATGGGCATCGCGGACATCGAACAGGGTATGATGTACGCAACGCTATACTGGACGCCGATCAATATGGGCCGAGATACGGCCAATACCGTCAAGAAGATCTTGGACGGGCAGTCCGTTCCGAAGAAACAGTCACGGAGCCTCGATATCATTACCAAGGCCAACGTTGCGAAATACAAGGCTGAGTGCACTTTCTAGCTTGAGGTGAGGCGCGCGCGGCGCAGCGCTCGGCGCTGTGCCGCTTCCGGTTGGAAAAATCTACTCTGCCGGCGACACTTCGCGCGTCCGACCGAGATCGTCGCGCCGCAAAAACAATTCGGCGCAATAGCGCCGGATTGTGAACAGGCGCGGGTCGAGATCGACCGCGTCGGCAATCGCGACCAGGAACAGGACGCCGCCGGTGACGACGTCCTGTACGGCGGGCGGTGTGCCGATGGCATTAAGACCCGCGCGCAGCAGGCAGAGCAACAGCACGCCGCCGACCATGCCGATTGGCGTGCCCTTGCCGCCCATCAGCGATACGCCGCCGATGATCGCCGACGCCGTCGCGGGCACAAGTGCGTCGGTTAGCGCCTCCCCGGAAGCCGCCGCCAAACTGTAGCTTAACAACGA
>JBAUGC010000621.1:0-3998 GCA_049679485.1 Xanthobacteraceae bacterium | reverse complement strand
TCGTATTCCGGATTCCTCAGCCCCCCAGCCCCCCGGGGTGCGGACGGACCGGGCCAGAGTTTTGAGTAGAGTAATTCAGGTAGCGTTTAGTTCGAGTAGCGTTTTGAGTTGCGTAATGGCCGGCTGTTTGCCGGCCTTTTTATTTGCCGGACGCCGGGCGGCGGCAGCGAAACCAGCCGCTCCTTGTTTCTTTGATCACTTAACCTCGGTCGCCGGTGTTTTGACTTCGGTGGTCCGCGCGCCGAGCGACTCGAAGGCGGCGCCAATGATCATGCCCGGTTTTTCGCGCGAGCCTTGCTGGACCACCACGGCGGCCGCATCGACCTCGCCGGTCATGAAATCCGACAGCGGCACGTTCCACGCGGCTTCGCTTCCGTTCCAGTCTCCGAGCTTCAGCCAGCGCCGCACCACGTTGTGGTAGATGATCGTCTGCCCGCTGTTTTCGCCGCGGCTGATCGCGATCGGTATCGCTTTCGCCAGCGGACAGAGCCACACTTCGCCGGAAAGATGTTCCTTGCTGGCTCCGACCTTGACGTTCAGATCGCTGCCATTGACCGATACCAAGACGTGCGTGGACATGATCGCCGTGTTGCGATCGGTCTGCGTGATGGCGCGCTCAATGGCGTTGCGGTCGCTGCCAAGGACATGGGTCGTGCCGTTGACAACGATTTGCGGCGTATAGACCTGCCGATCGCCGCGCACGCGAGCATAGGCGCGCTGCCGCGATGAATGTCCGGGAATGGCGAGCGTGTCCTTCCAACCCAAGTAGTCCCAGTAATCGATCGGAACACTGATGGCGACGACCGACGGGTCGTTCGCAAGCTCGCCGAGCAGCCTATCGGCAGGCGGACATGAGGAGCAGCCCTGACTGGTGAAGAGTTCGAGAAGTGCGCGCGGCTCGCCCGCGCGCGCAAGCGCGCAGCCGGCGAGCAGCATGCCTACAACGACAGGCGCCGACACCACGCCGCGACGCAGCATTCCGCTCTCCACCCGGCTGGCCCCCTCAATATCGATTTAGCGAGTGTGCATTAGATACCGGGCACATTGCTCACCCGCTACTCACTTCACAGTGAGCCATACGTATCGGCACGCATGCCAGACAAGCATGAACTTTTTGGAAAGCACCCAAGCGTTTCAGATCATGCCCTAGGCGGCGAGATGGCGCAGCACGTACTGCAGGATGCCGCCGTTTCGGTAGTAATCGAGCTCATCGACCGTATCGATGCGGCAGATCAGCGGCACGCGCTTGAGCCCGCCGTCCGCCGCAATAATCTCGGCAATCAGCCGCTGGTGCGGCTTGAGATCGCTGTGCAGCCCGCGGATGGTGACCTGCTCGTCGCCCTTCATACCGAGCGTCTGCCAGGTCGTGCCTTCCTCGAACACCAGCGGGACCACGCCCATGCCCACCAGGTTGGAACGATGGATGCGCTCGAACGACTGCGCGATTACTGCGCGCACGCCGAGCAGAACGGTGCCTTTTGCGGCCCAGTCGCGCGACGATCCCGTGCCGTATTCCTTGCCGGCAAAGACGACCAGCGGCACTTTCTCGGTCTTATAGCGCATCGCCGCATCGTAGATCGTCATGCGCTGGCGCGAGGGATAGTGGATCGTGTAGCCGCCCTCGACGCCGGGCACCATCTGGTTCTTGAGCCGGATGTTGGCGAAGGTGCCGCGCATCATCACTTCGTGATTGCCGCGGCGCGTGCCGTACTGGTTGAAATCGATCGGCTTGACCTTGTGGTCGACCAGATACTTTCCGGCCGGCGAATCCACCTTGATCGAACCCGCCGGCGAGATGTGGTCGGTGGTGATCGAGTCGAGGAACAGCCCCAGCACCCGCGCGTCGATAACGTCGGTCGGCGGCTCCGGCCGCCGCGACATGTGCGAGAAATACGGCGGATTCTGCACGTAGGTCGATTTGGAATCCCACGGGAAAGTCAGCGCACCCTTCACGCTGATCTTGCGCCAGTTGGCGTCGCCCTTGAACACGTCGCCGTATTTGCGTGTGAACATCTGTTTGTTGATGTTCTTGCGGATGAACTCGTTGACTTCGCGGCTCGACGGCCAGAGGTCGCGCAAATAGACCTTGCGACCTTTCTGGTCGGTGCCAAGCGGCGTCTTGGCGACGTCGATCTGCATCGAGCCGGCGATCGCATAGGCGACGACCAGCGGCGGCGAAGCGAGATAATTGGCGCGCACGTCGGCGTTGACGCGGCCCTCGAAATTGCGATTTCCCGAGAGCACGGCGGCAGCCACGAGATCGCTATCGTTGATCGCCTTGGAAATCTCCGGCGGCAGCGGGCCGGAATTGCCGATACAGGTAGTGCAGCCGAAGCCGACGAGATTGAAACCGAGCTTGTCCAGATCCTTCTGCAAGCCGGATTTGGCAAGATATTCGCCGACGACCTGCGAGCCGGGTGCGAGCGAGGTCTTGACCCATGGCTTGACCGTGAGGCCTTTCGCCGCCGCCTTGCGGGCAACAAGTCCCGCCGCGATCATCACGCTCGGATTCGAGGTGTTGGTGCACGACGTAATCGCCGCGATCACCACATCGCAATGGCCGAGCGTATGGGCGCGGCCATCGACCGAAACGCGCTTGTCCATCTCGGCGGCCTTGCCGAATTCCTTATCCATCGATTGCGCAAAGCCGCCTTTGACCTCTTTGAGCGGAACCCGGTCCTGCGGGCGCTTCGGCCCGGCAAGCGAGGGCTCCACCGACGAGAGTTCCAGCTTGAGCACATCGGTGAAGAGCGGGTCCGGCGTCGTCTTGGTGTGGTACATGCCCTGCGCCTTGGCGTAGGCCAGCACCAGCGCCACGCGGTCCGCCGCGCGCCCGGTTTCGCGCAGATAGCGGATGGTGTCCTCGTCGATCGGAAAGAACCCGCAGGTCGCGCCGTATTCCGGCGACATGTTGCCGAGCGTCGCACGATCGGCAATCGAGAGACTAGCCATACCGGGACCGAAATACTCGACGAACTTGCCGACCACGCCGCGCTTGCGCAGCATCTGGGTGACGGTCAAGACCAGATCGGTCGCCGTGACGCCTTCCTTGAGCTTGCCGTTGAAACGTACGCCGATCACTTCCGGCAGCAGCATCGAATAAGGCTGTCCAAGCATGGCGGCTTCGGCCTCGATGCCGCCGACGCCCCAACCGAGCACCGAAAGCCCGTTGACCATGGTGGTGTGCGAATCGGTCCCGACCAGCGTGTCCGGATAGGCGAGCTCGGTGGCCGTGGATTTATCGGCGAACTTGAGCTTGGCCTTCGCCGTCCAGACCGTCTGCGACAGATATTCAAGATTGACCTGGTGGCAGATCCCGGTGCCGGGCGGCACGACGCGGAAATCTTCGAACGAGCGTTGCGCCCATTTGAGGAAGCGGTAGCGCTCCTGATTTTGTTTGTATTCCTCATCGACGTTCTTTTTGAACGCGGTGTTGGTGCCGAAATAATTGACCACGACGGAATGATCGATGACGAGATCCACCGGCACCAGCGGATTGATCTTCTTCGGATCGCCGCCGAGCATCTTCATGGCGTCGCGCATGGCGGCGAGATCGACCACCGCGGGTACGCCGGTGAAATCCTGCATCAGCACGCGCGCCGGCCGAAAGGCGATTTCGCGCTCGGAGGTTTTGGTCTTGAGCCACTGTGCGACCGCCTGGATGTCCTCTTTGGTGACCGAGCGGCCGTCTTCATTGCGCAGCAAATTCTCAAGCAAGACCTTGAGCGAGAATGGCAGTCGCGAAATTCCCTTGAGGCCGTTCTTTTCCGCGACCGGAAGGCTGTAATAGGCGTAGGCCTTGGATCCGACCTTGAGCGGCCGCAGGCATTTAAAGCTATCGAGGGAGGTCATGGATTATTTTCCCATCCTGCCGGCCGCCGACCGGCGCAAGTAGAGGCCATTAATGCCGGAACAGGCTCCAACAGACCGTGGGTGGCCGGGCGCGGCAGGCGTCCCGAACGCGCCGTTTACCCGTCGTGCGGCTTATAGGGCGTTTA
>JBAUGC010000620.1:0-2192 GCA_049679485.1 Xanthobacteraceae bacterium | reverse complement strand
CCTTGAAACGGGTGCCAACTGGATATTTCGCTTCAATGCCCTGCCACGGATCATCGAGCAGTTGCTTCATGCCAAGCTAAATACGGTGGGTCTCGTGATTGATCTTAATGATCTTGACTTTGACCTGTTGCCCGATGTTAAGGACCTCGGACGGGTGGTTGACCCGCCGCCAGGCGATGTCGGTGACGTGCAGGAGGCCATCGATGCCGCCGAGGTCGACGAATGCACCGTAATCCGTGATGTTCTTGACCGCTCCGTCGATGACCTGGCCTTCTTCGAGGTTTTGCACCAGTTCGTGGCGCTGCTCGGCGCGGGTCTCTTCCAAGACCGTACGTCGCGACACCACGATGTTGCCGCGTCGCCGATCCATTTTGAGGATCTGGAAAGGCTGCGGCTGATTCATCAACGGCGACACGTCGCGGATTGGCCGGATATCGACTTGCGAGCGCGGCAGGAACGCAACGGCGCCGTCGAGATCAACGGTGAAGCCACCCTTTACCTGGTTGAAGATGACGCCTTGGACCTTTTCGTTGTTCTGGAATGCCTTTTCGAGCTTGCCCCAGCTTTCCTCGCGGCGCGCCTTGTCGCGCGACAGCACGGCTTCACCAAGCGCATTCTCGACCCGTTCGAGATAGACCTCGACCTCATCGCCAATCTTGATCTCGGCTGACCGGCCCGGCCCTGCGAACTCGCGTAGCGCGACGCGGCCCTCGGTCTTGAGTCCTACATCAATGACGGCAACGTCCTTTTCGATGCCGACAACCGTCCCCTTGACGACCGATCCTTCCTGTAGATGGCCATTGCCGAAGGATTCCTCGATCATGCTGGCGAAGTCTTCGCGCGACGGCGCGGCGGTAGCAACCTGAGCCATGAATTCTCCAAGCCCCGTGAAAAATGGATTGGTCCAGAACGCGCGGCAGCCGCCGGTTAAGCCGGCGGTTGGGGCCAAGGCCAGACGATCAGGACAAAGCTTCGACCGGTGCCGTGCATGCAAAGCGCAGAACGGGCTGTTCCTCCAATGACGAAAACGCGGTCAGCGGCGCTTTCGGCCCGTTCGGACGGCTTCGATGATTTCGACGGCGGCCCGGAATGCCGCGTCTATACTCAAATGTGTGGTATCGAGCAAGTGCGCATCGGGCGCCGCTTTGAGCGGCGCGGCGGTCCGGCGGGAGTCCCTTTCATCTCTTCGTAACAGATCGGCCAAAACTTCCTGTTCATCCACGGGCTCGCCCTTTGCCTGCAGTTCCAGGGTTCGCCGCTTGGCCCGCACTTCCGGCGTCGCCACCACGAACAATTTCACGTCGGCCCCCGGGGCGATAACGGTACCGATATCGCGGCCGTCGAGTACGGCGCCCGGTGGCTTGGTCGCGAATTGACGCTGAAAGTTCATCAGCGCTTGGCGCACTTCCGGGATCGCCGCCACCACCGAAGCGGCTTCGGTAATCGGCTGCGCTTTTAGCGATTTTTCATCAAACTTGATCGGATCGAGCGCGACCGCCGCGGCGATGGCGCGCCGGGTATCGTCCGGGGAATAGCCGGCGTCGAGCACAGCTTTGGCCACCGCCCGATAGATCAGACCAGTGTCGAGATGATGCAGGCCGTACACACCCGCAATCTGTTTGGCGATCGTACCCTTGCCCGAGGCAGCCGGCCCGTCGATAGCGATGATCATTGTCGCTCCAGATCCCTCGCGTCGCCGTGGCGCGCCGCAAGACCGTTGTGCGTCAACCGGGAAGTTGATAGATCAAAAGACGGGACGAAAGATTGCGCAAGCACGAAGAGTGACATCGCGAGCATTGCGTCCCGCAACCCCAAGATGGTTCGATAGTACAGCAGTTTCTTCCGCTGCGCGGGCTGATTTATCAACGATGACAGTATTTGCATCTCAAAATCTTCGCACGGCCCAGTGCAGCTTGCCGTTTGCGACGCATTGACATCGATCTGATCGAGGAACGGGTATCGATGCGATTACGCAGACGGCTGAAGAACCAACCCTGGGTGCAAAAAACTGTCGGTATCCTGGCTGCGGAGTATCTCCGTCTGGTTTGGACGACAAGCCGCTTCACGATGGAGCCTGCCGAACCCTATCGTCTTTACGAGACGCAGCAGCCGGTGATCATCGCAATGTGGCACGGTCAGCATTTCCTGTTGCCGTTCCTCCGCCGACAATACCGGTTTAGGGTGTTGATCTC
>JBAUGC010000619.1:0-3213 GCA_049679485.1 Xanthobacteraceae bacterium | reverse complement strand
AGCTCGGGCCGCGCCGGCTCGGCCGTATCCAGCGAGCGTCCATGACGGGCGACAATGCGATTGAGCTCGGCGAGTGCCTCGATTTGATCGACGATGACGCGGCGCATTTGCGCCGCGCTCTCGGCGGTCTCCTGCGGTAGTTCGAAGATGCCGCGGCGCAGTTCGGCGCGGGTCGTCTCAAGCTCCTGCTGCATTTCCGCTGCCATTTGCTTCATGCCCTGCATGATCTCGGCGTAACGATCGGCGGATTGACTGAACATTGTGTGCACCTGCGACGCAGCTTCGTCGTAGACCGCATTCAAGGTTTCGCTGGTGCGCTTGCGCTCTTCCTCGGACGTCGTGCGCACGAGCTCGAATTGCTGCTCTATGACTTGCACGCTCTCATTGCTCGTCTCGGCAATGATACCGGCGATTTCTCTTGCCCGCGACGATGCGGCGTCGAGCGACTCGTCCAACAGGTTGGAGAAGCGCTGCAGTCGCTGGCCGAAGTCGTCAGTACGCGCGTCGAGCGTCGCGATCAACGCCTCGATGCTGGCGCGGCGGGCGCCAATCGACTCCTCGCTGCGGCGATTGCTCTTTTCCACCAGCTCGACTGCTTCGGCGAGCGAGCGTCCGTGGGTATTGAACTCGGTCGCAAGCTCGCCGAGATCGCCCAGAACCTGACGTGTTACGGCGTTGAAAGTGCCGAGGTGCTTCTCCACCGCAGCAGCGGCGGTGTCGCTTTTACCGCCGACGTCGTTCATGGCGGCGACGAACTCGGAGACCCGCGTTACCATCGTCCGCTCAAGCGAGCTCATGTTCTCATGCGCGCCGCTGAGCACTTCCTGCAACAGAATATTGGCCTCGCGGAGACGCTCGAACAGTGCGGTGGTGTCGGAACGCAACATGCCATGGGTTTCGAGCATGTCGGCCACGGTCGCTGAGGCCGTCTGTTTCGACTCCTCGATCGCCAACCGGCTTGCGCTGTGCAAATCCTCGATCGTTCGCGTCAGCGACGTTTTGGCCGCTTCGCTGACGCCCTGGGCGCCTTCCTGCAACTGACCAAGCGTGCGCGTCATCGCAGTGGTGGCATTGTGGCTTGCGTCGTTGATAAGTCGCGCAATCTCCTCGCTGTTGTCCATCATGCTTTGAGTGAAAGCGAAGCCTTTGGCCTCGATCGACTTTACAGCCTGGTCGGTAATGCGGCTCACTTCGCCCGCGAATTCCTGACCTTTCCCCGAAAGCACCACGAGCAGCGTATTCGACTTCTCGTCGAGGAGGTGAGTTAGCTCGCCTACGCGCTGTGAAACGGTAGCCGTGATTTCGTCGGCCCTACCGGAGACGTTACGCGCGACTTCGGCGCTGACTCCGCTTAATGCTCGTTCCGCTTCGCCGGCACTCCGGCCGATCGCTTGCGTGGTCGCCGCGGTTGTGCGACCGATCGATTCCGCCATCGAGGTGGTGGTACGCGTCAGCAGTTCGGTGGCGTTCGTGGTCGTCGTATTGACCGCTTCGGCCGTGGAGGCGGCCGTGCGCGCGAGCGCCTCGGTAGCGCTTGCGGTCACGCTGTTGATCGTTTCGTTGGCCGCGGCGGCACTTTTGTCGATGCTGTTGCTCAATGCGTTGGCACTGCGATTGAGCGATGTAGTGGCTTCGACGGCGCTGCGATTGAGTGCCTCAGTCGCCGCGGCGCTGGCTGCCGTGCTCTTGCCGAGGGCATCGACCGTTTTGAGGGCGAGTTGACCGAGCGATTGCTCGGCGTTCTTCGAATTGGTCTTGATCGACTCGGAAAGTTCTTCAAGCCGGGCGTTGAGCAGATCGGCTGCGGCACGGCTGCGGGTCTCGATCTGCTGCACCACAGCCTCGGCGCGTCCGACCAGGAGATGCTCAAGATGCCCGATGCGGCCGTCGAGTGTGTTGGCTACCCGCAGCGCCTGCGCGCCGAGCGCTTTGTCGATCTCCGCAGTCCGCTCGCCGATGGTCTCGGCAAGCTTGGCCGAGCGCGCATCGATCGTGTTAGTGACGTCGGCAATCCGCTTGTCGACGGCGCCAACGACCTCCTTGCCACCTTCGGTCAGCGTCTTGGCAATGTCCAGAACGCGGTTCGACAGCGCGTCGGTCAGTGTCTGTGTGCGGCTGTCGAAAGTCTCCTGGAAGCGCGAGAGACGCTGGTCCAGCAGGGAGGTGACTTCGGTCGTCTTGGAGGTGACGCGATTATCAAACGAGTCGACGTAGCTGCGCATCGACTCCGAGACGTCTTGCGTTCGTGCGCCAAGTCGTTCGACCAGCTCGGATCCGTAAGTCTTCACCGTACGATCGAACTCGGTGAGATGCCGGGTGATGAGATTGCCCAGCGTTGAGGAATCGCGGGAAATCTTTTCGCCGAGTTCAGTGCCCGAATTGCCCATTATCTGCTCGAACGCAGAAAGCCGCGTCTGCAGCATTTCCTTGATCTCGTCGCCGCGTGCGGCCACCACGTCGGCGACATGATCGGCGCTGGCGCGCAGTGTCTCGGTCACTTTGTCGCTGCGCGAAATAAGATCTTCCGCGATCCGGCCGCCAGCCTGTTCGAGTTTCTTTGCAACGTCGCCGCCCCGCAAATTGAGGTCGAGGATGACGGACTCGCCGGAAGCTTTGAGCGTTGAATTAACGTCCTCGGCGCGCGCCGCAATCGTTTCCGCAAGCTGGCTCGAAGTATTGACAATCGCGTCTGTCAGTTCCTGCGAGCGGCCAACCATCATGTCGACGATGGCGAGCGACTTTTCCGAGAAGCCGTCGGTGACGCCGTCGAGCCGCGACGTCATCATGTCTTCGAGACCGCGCGCGATCTCGGCAAATTCCTCGCCGATGTGTTCGGTCTTGAAGTTGAGGCCCGTAGTGAGCTGCTCGCTTGCCGAAGCTATCGCCTGCGCAGTGTCGACGCTCATGGTCTCCAGTCGAACCAGCAGATCCTCGCCGCGTTCGTTCAGCTGCTCGATCATGTTGTCGCCGATCTGACCGAGTGCGAGCGTTATGTGCTCGCCTTTTTCAGCCAGCGAATTGGTGATGCGCTCCGCCGCCTCGTTGACTTGCTGGCCAACCAGATCGCTGATGGTCGACAGATCTTGCGTCAGATCGATTTGAACGTTGCTGATCGCGGAACGCACCTGCTCGGCCTGGCTGACCAGCGTGTCGCGTTGATTGGTGAGTTCCTGAATGAGGCCGCGAATGCGAACCTCGTTGTCGCTATAGGTG
>JBAUGC010000618.1:0-6227 GCA_049679485.1 Xanthobacteraceae bacterium | reverse complement strand
TGCGCGCGCTCCACCGCGACCCTATCGGCGCGGATTTGCCTGTTCAAGGTGAGCAACGCTGGCATTCGCCAAAAGTCCGCCAACAAAGCCATTCCGTACCTGGACTTGAGCGGGCAGGAATAATTCCCTACCATCCCTCGCAAGTTGAGGGGGAAGGATGCTCACCCACGCGCAGGTCTGGTCAGCGATCGATCGTCTGGCGACCCGCGCCGGTTTGTCGGCTTCGGGGCTCGCCAAGCGCGCCGGACTTGATCCGACCACCTTCAACCGGTCGAAGCGCGTCACGGCGCAAGGTCGCGCCCGCTGGCCGTCGACCGAGTCGATCGCCAAAGCGCTCGCCGCGACCGGCACGCCGATCGACGTGTTCGTCGAGTTGATCAACGTGAGCAGCGGTGCCTCGACCCGCGCGGTGCCGCTCCTTGGCTTCGCCGAAGCCGGCGCCGGCGGCTATTTCGACGACGGCGGCTACCCGGTCGGCGAAGGCTGGGACGAGATCGCGTTCCCCGCGATCAGCGATGAGCACGCCTACGCGCTGGAAGTCTCCGGCCAGTCGATGGAGCCGGCCTACCGCGACGGCGACGTAATCCTGGTTTCGCCGGCGGCGCCGATCCGCCGCGGCGATCGCGTCGTGGTCCGAACCCGAAGCGGCGAAGTGATGGCGAAAGAGCTCAAACGCCGCACCGCGAAAACAATCGAGCTGCGCTCGCTCAACCCCGAGCACACCGACCGTACGCTGGCGGCAGCGGAAGTGCTGTGGATCGCGCGGATTTTGTGGGCGAGTCAGTGAAATTCACGCTCGACTGCTATTTGGTCATCCGGCGCTGCTAGACGGTGACTGGAATGAGCGTCCAGTCCTGTGGCGGATCCTGTAACCCAAACTCCAATGTCGCCGATTCTATAGTGCCGTTTTGACCTGGGCGCATGATCACGCTCATCTTCTTCAACCCGACGCCGTCGTGAGCGAGCCATCGTAACACCAAATCACAGCCCTGCTTCACCAAGATGTCCTCCGGGGCAACCGAATCTCTCCGTGTCAAATACTGATCAAGCGAGCCTGCGACGATATCCGTCGCGCTCAGCAGATCAAGCATCTCGAGGCTCCGTTCTTCAAATGGGAGCGCTCCACCAAGTAACGGGAACGTAAAACCCTGCCGAGCATAAACGCCGAGAACACGCTGAAATAGGGCGAGCGTTTTCTCATGCATCTCGCGCGTTGGCGAAATCGCATCGTTATCCGTCATCCAAAATATCTTTTGGCCATCGTGCGCGAGAAGTCCTGTACAGAAAGCCGCAACGTGAATGACGCGCAAGAGTTTTTCATTGACTTCACGCTTCCGTTGTCCAAGTCCGGTCTGATCTAAAGCACGTGCAATAAATTCGCGCGTTTCCTTGCTTTGTGGACCGAAGATAGTCGTCAACCGCTTGTCTACAGCGAGTGTAAATAGGAAACCGGGAACGACATCGAGAGCCGCAAGGTAGTCAGGGAGGGAGCGCAAAACCTGGCCCATTCGGAAATCCTTAAACGCGATTTCCTTTGTGCCTAAATGATGTCGTTGACGTACAACTTGCATCAATTGCAAAAATTGGTGCGTGAGGTTCCAGCCGCAGATCAATGTGGAGTATGTGAGGTACTTTGCCTCTTTATTTTCACCACCGTAATCCGAAAAAATGGCAACTGATTCGTTATTGAAGGCGCGCAAATCCGGCAAAACCAGCTTCTTCCGCCAATCGCTCAGCTTAAGCTGCTGCTGCATTGCTTGGGCGATAGGAGGATATTGCCCGGCGAACTCGGGCCGAAGCACATCGAGGTCGGGTTTTTTCCAAACAAGCCTGTTGGCGAACTCGGTAATCTGCCGGATCATTTCCGGAGTAAGCTGCCCGGGCAGGGTGTCCGTGTGGGACGCCGACCGCGCCAGCGCGCCGTCGATCATGTCGATCGTATTCTGAATCCCATATGCCGCAACGAAGGAGCCGAAGCGCGGGCCTTTCTCCTGGCCGAGCAGCACCTGATAGAGCATGTTGAACCAGTCGAGCGTCACGCCCGGCGTGCCGTCCCTGGCTATCTTTTTTTGATCGAGGAACGGCTCGCGCCGGCCGACTTCATAGACCACGTTCTGGATGGTTTCCGCCGACGTGTCGGGCGGAAGTTGCGACAGCGCATCGCGCAGATCCATCAGCGCGGCGCGTTCGCCTGGGCCCGGTTCGCGGAATTTCTTCGCCGGCAGCACGAAATCGCGGAAGTAATGGATGGCGTAGTCGACCAGCGCCGCGAGGTGCGGATGGGTCTGTTTGTTCACACCCGGCCGGTAGCGGCCGATGAAGCCCCACAAGGTGTCGGCGTTTTCGGCATTCGATGCGGTCACGAGTGACAGCAGCATCGCGAACGTCACCGGGTTGTCGGCCTGCGGCGGCGCGCCGCTGTGAATGTGCCAGACCGGATTCGCCAGCCGCTCCTTGGGCGCCTGCCGCTCGTAGGCTTCGAGAAATTGCTGATACTCGTCGACGTGACGCGGGATGACGTCGAAATAGAGCCGCTTCGCAGCCTTCGGCTCGCGGTACATGAACAGCGACAGGCTTTCCGGGCTGGCGTAGCGCAGCCACTCGTCGATGGTCAGGCCGTTGCCCTTCGACTTGGAAATCTTCTGGCCGTTCTCGTCGAGAAAAAGTTCGTAGTTGAAGCCCTCCGGCGGCGAGCCGCCGAGCGCGCGGCAGATTTCGCTCGACAGCTTGACGGAATCGATCAGGTCCTTGCCGGCCATTTCGTAGTCGACGCCGAGCGCAACCCAGCGCATCGCCCAGTCCGGCTTCCATTGCAGCTTGCAGCGCCCGCCGGTGACGAGCGTGGTCACGCGCTCAGCCGTATCCGGGTCGTCGTAGGTGATGGTGCCAGCCTTGGCGTCGTGCCCAACTACGGGTACTTGCAGCACCAAACCGGTGCGCGGCGAGATCGGAAGGAACGGCGAATAGGTTTCGGCGCGTTCCTCGCGGAGCGACGGCAGCATGATGTTCATCACCGCCTCGAAGCGCTCCAGCACTTTCAGCAATGAGGCGTCGAACCGCCCGGATGTGTAGCAGGCGGTCGACGACAGGAATTCGTAGTCGAAGCCGAACTGATCGAGGAACGCCCGCAGCCGCGCGTTGTTGTGGGCGGCGAAGCTGTCGTGGGTGCCGAACGGATCGGGTATTTTGGTCAGCGGCCGGCCGAGATGCTGGGCGATCATCTCCTTGTTGGGGATGTTGTCCGGCACCTTGCGCAGCGCGTCCATGTCGTCGGAGAACGCGATCAGCCGGGTTTTGATCTTGTCGTCGGTGAGGACGCGGAAAGCGTGACGCACCATGGTGGTGCGCGCCACTTCGCCAAAGGTGCCGATATGCGGCAGGCCGGACGGGCCGTAGCCAGTTTCGAAGATCACCTCCTGCTTTGGGTTTCGCTTCAGCCGCGCGACGATCTTGCGCGCCTCCTCGAACGGCCAGGCATGCGACTGCTCCGCGACGGCGCGCAGGTCTGATACTGGTTCGATGGTGGCGATCGTCATCGTTTCGTTCTTAAACGCTCGGCTGTTCCGATCAAATCAAAATGGACTGATCGGGAAGTAGCGCAGCCACAGGTCGGTGTAGCTGCCCTTCTCCCATATCTGGAACAGCGCCCAGTTCATCGCCAGGCGCAGCAGATCGTTGCCGCGACGGACGGCTATTCCGATGCCTTCGCCGAAATAGCGGCTCTCCAGAAACGGTCCGCCGCGAAACGCGCAGCAGCCGCCGGAATCGGTGCCGTTGAGCCAGAACGCCAGCGCAATGCCGTCGCCGAACAGGAGATCGACTTCTTTGTTGCGCAACGCTTCGCGCGCGGCTTCCGCGTTCGGATAGGGCCGCACTTCGGCTTCGGTAAACATCGCCTTGAGAAAAGCCTCATGTGCGGTGCCGGCGATTACGGCGACCTTCTTGCCTTCGAGCCGCTCCGGCAGCACGTCGCCGATCGGGCTGTCGACCCGTGCCACGAAACGGGCCGGCGTGCGGTAATACGGATTGGTGAAATCGGCGCGGCGGCGGGTTTCCGGCGTCGGCGCGATCGAGGCAATCACGGCGTCGCCACGGCCTTCATTGAGCGCGTCAAGGAGGCTCGCGAACGGCCGCGCCTGGACGGTGCAGCTGACTTTGATCTCGTCGCAGATCAGGCGCGCAAGATCGACGTTGAAACCGGCCGGATTGCCGTCCGCGCCGGGATAATCGAACGGCGGATAATCAAGCTCGGTGAGAAAGCGGATGGTGCCGATGCGCGACAGATCAGGCCGTTCCGGCCGCCGGCGCGGATCCCAGAAGCCGGGGACCGCGACGGCGCGCGGTTGCGCCACGGGTTCTCCGGCCGCGGCGGCTGGACGGGACCCAGGGACGATCGCGGAGAGCCCAAGGCCAAGAACGGCCATCAGCGGCAGCAAAATTGCCTTACCAGATGGCATAAAATCTCCGCACGCCGCTGAAGGCACTCGCTCGCAGTGGCCGGATTAGCGGGAACGCGCGAGAAAGTCGAGGCGATGGCCGTTTTAGGGTGGCAGCCGGTGCACTGACGGTAAACCGGCGCGCGGCCGCATCGAATGAGGCAGCACAAATGGGCGGCCGGAGGCCGGAACCTGCCTGACAACCGTATCAATCGCGAAAACGCGGGCGAGCGTTTCGTCAGTCACCGTTTCATCGGGCCGGCCGACGCAATCGATCCTCCCATGATCGAGTACGGCGATCCGGTCCGCCGCCAGTGCCGCCAGATTCAGATCGTGAAGGATGGCAACGATCAGCACACCGCGCGCCGCGCGCCGCTTGATCGAGTCGAGCATCGCCAGCTGGTGGCGCAAATCGAGCCCGGTCGTTGGTTCATCGAGGAACAGAATGCCGGCGCCACTTTGCTCCAGACCCCATTCGAGTTGAACCAGCACGCGGGCAAAATGCGCGCGCTGCTGTTCGCCGCCCGACAGCGTCGTGATCGCACGATCGGCAAGTCCGCTCAAATCAGTTTCGTCGAGGGCGGCGTCAACCAGCCGCTCGACCGTCGCGCCGCGTCCGTCGCCGCCCCCCATGCGGACGACCTCAGCAACGGTGAACGGGAAGGCAATGTGGATACGCTGTGACAGAACGGCACGGTTCCGCGAAAGTGTGAGCGGCGCGTAGGATCCGACCTCCCTGCCCGCCAAAAGTATCCGGCCGGATTGCGGCCGAAGCTCTCCGGCGAGAACGCGCAGGAGCGTCGACTTTCCGGCGCCGTTCGGCCCGACCAGCACGACGGTCTGACCTGGCTGAAATGAAAGGCTCACATCATCGAGCAGCAGCTTTGCGCCAGCACGCACCGACAAGGCCGTTGCCTCGACGATCGGCTTCACGAGACGAATAGCGCGCGCTGCTTGAGCAGCAGAACGAGAAAGAACGGCGCACCGATCGCTGCAGTGACGATTCCAATTGGCAGCTCGGCCGGCGCAGCCAGCGTTCGCGCGAAGGTGTCGGCGGTGAGCAGCAGGATGGCCCCGCAACACGCCGAAGCCGGCAATAACAGCCGATGGCCGGGGCCGATCACCAGCCGCAACAGGTGCGGCACCATGATTCCGACGAAGCCGATCACGCCGGAAACCGAAACCGCAGCGCCGGCCGCGGCAGCGATCAGGACAATCAAAAATCGCTTGAGCCGCTCCACCGCAATGCCCATGTGGAACGCCTCGGTCTCGCCGAGCACCAGCAAATCGAGACCGCGACTAACGACGCCAATCGAAATCAGAAGCACGAGAAGAAACGGCGCGATCACGGCAACCTTCGGCCAGGTAGCGCCGGCGAGCGATCCCAACAGCCAAAACGTAATGTCGCGCAGCTGCCGGTCGTCGGCGAGGAAGACCAGAAACCCGGTGCCGGCGCCGGCGAAGGCGCCGAGCGCGAGCCCGGCCAGGAGCATGGTCGCGATCGAGGTGCGGCCGCGCCACGTGGCGATACGGTAGAGCAGCGATGTGGTCGCGAGCGCACCAAGGAACGCAGCGATCGGCAACACAAACGGCGCATTCATCGCTGCTGCGGGCAGCGCCTTGTCGCCGATCACAATCATCGCCGCAGCGGCAAGGCCGGCGCCTGCCGAAACGCCGACCAGTCCCGGATCGGCGAGCGGATTGCGGAACAAGCCCTGCATCAAGGCGCCCGACACGGCTAGCAAGGCGCCAACGATCGCCGCCATCGCAATGCGCGGCAATCTTATCGAT
>JBAUGC010000617.1:0-23559 GCA_049679485.1 Xanthobacteraceae bacterium | reverse complement strand
GTGGTAAGGCGGCACAACGCCCAACACACCGAGCCGTATTTTCCTGGTTCGCGGCGCGACGTTGGCGATCAAGAGATTGGGCGATGGCGAATAGCTCGCGCCGAAATGGTGCTCGCTGAAAAAAATGCCGTCGAAGCCAGCCGGCTCCGCACTGGTCCAGAGATCGAGATAAGCATCGAAGAACCGCTGGGATTCGGCCGGATCGAAACGCTCGGCTAAGGCGTCCGGCGTGGCAAAAAACTCAAACACCCACGATTTGATCATTCACTTGTCCCGACTTGTCGTTCCGCCTCATCTCAGACCGGCCTTCGAAACGCACCGAGGATTTTCATGGCCGCAACGACCACGAAAATCCTCGGGCACTTAACTTAGTCTAGGTTATGACGCCGCGATTATTCGAGCGGAACCTGGTCTTTAATCGTTATTCCGAGTTTCTTTTCCAGGGCCTCGATGTTGGCGAGGCCCGGGTCCGGATCGTTCACGCAACCTTCCACGGTCTTCCACTTGCCGTCGTGGATGGTCACCGTACGGGTCACGTGGTTGGCGTTGTGCTCGGTCGCCTCCGGACCACCCCAATACCAAGGCTGGCAGAGAATGTCGGTATCATACGGCTTCATGTTTTGAATC
Source organism: Xanthobacteraceae bacterium (assembly GCA_049679485.1). Classification (GTDB taxonomy): domain Bacteria; phylum Pseudomonadota; class Alphaproteobacteria; order Rhizobiales; family Xanthobacteraceae; genus BOG-931. Next base: position 22,932 of record JBAUGC010000617.1, on the reverse strand, counting down.
GCCGCCGTCACCGTCTTGCGGTTGATGTCGTCCGGATTCTTGATCGTCATCATGGCGTTGACCGCAATGCGTCCGGCAATATAGCCGGCTTGCGAGAAGCTGTCCCGCAACGACTTGCCGCCGTAAGCGTCCATCACCGCGACCCAGTTCTGATTGTCCTTGCCCTTGGAGTCGAGCGGTGCCAGTTCCGCATTGACCCACAAGCGATCGTTCCAGTATTTTGCATCGATCGCTTTCGGTATGCGCACGGTGTAATACGACGTCGGCGTCGTCCACTTCATCTTGGCCGCGCCGTCCTGTTGTTCAGCCGCGTCGAGGATGCGCGCACCGGTATCGTCGGTCCCGTAGACCATGATGGCGTCGTCACCGGTCGCAAGGAATTGCAGGACCAGCGAATTGTAGTCGGGGGAAACCGGGTCAGAGTAAATGCTGTTCACCTTGACGCCGTACTTCTTGCCCCACGCCTCAAGTCCGTTGCAGCTGTAGTCGGAGCCGGGGAATTTCGGAATCGAACAGACCAGACTCTTCGCCCCGAGCTTGCGGCGAGCGTAGTCGGCGCCGCCGATACCGCTTTGCCGCGGGCCGGCGTTGATCTCGGCAATGTTCTTCGATTGATAGCATTGCGAGGGAATGCCCAGCCCGATCTCAAGGATGTTTTCCTTGAGATAATAGTTGGCGTTTGGGATGCACTCGATAAAACTGGTGCTGCCGATCATCACGTAGGCACCTTCATCGCCGACCAGTTTTTTGGCGGCCTGCGCGGCGACGTCGAGTTGGCTCTGATCGTCTTCGTCATGGTAGACGATTGGGCGGCCGTGGATGCCGCCGTTATCGTTCACGCAATCGAAATAGGCTTTCGCCGCCTCGTCGGCCTCCTTGAAGCTGCCGATGCCGCTCATTGAAGTGACCGCGCCAATCGGAATCGGCTTTCCGGTGGCCTTCTTTCCGGTATTTTCACCGCAATCCGGTTTTGCGAGCGCCGGCGCTGCGCTGAGCCAGAGGCCAAACGCAAGCGCACCAATCAAAAGCAGAAAAATCCGCTTCATTGCTTTCCTCCCTGGGCTTCGTTTTTGTGAGTCTTTTTTTGTTTGTTTTAGGAGTCTGTTTCAGTTCGGTGTTCGCTTTTGCGATCCACCGCGACCCCAAGTTGAAATTCTACGTGCGGAAGGTAAGCAGGGTCAATCAGTGTGTTTCATTTGTAATAAGTGGGCAGGGTGCCACGTTTCTGCGTACATGATCTGCAGCCGCGGCCCAACCGAGCCCGGTCCGGTCCCGTTTGGCGGCCTTGCTAGCCTTTTACCGTGAAGTTCAGAAATTGAAATGCCGGATCAGCAACCCAAGGTGCGCGCGGCCGACCGGCGCCCAGAAGTTCTCGAACAGCGATGAGGGATGGGCGCGATACATTTGCACGTCGCGGAAGTAGCGCTCCATCCGGCTCCCTTTGAGCGTCACCGACGTGCCGGCGTTCTTGAACAAGCTCGACGGTATCGCACGCCATGCGAGGCTGCACCGTCCGATAAAGCCCGGCTTCCAAGAATGCCTGGTGCAGCTCCGGCGAATAACAGCCGCGCTGGTCATTTTCCGCCTGCTGCTCACGTAGCAGCGGCTTGAGCGCCGCAGCGCGCGCGATCAGCTCTTGCGGCGTGAGATCGGGCTCCGGGACCGGCAGCACAGTCCCTACCGCTCGCCGCTCCGCGACAGTCACCGCCATCGGTCTTCCTTGCGCTTAACGCTGCGTATTCGGACCCGCAGCATAGCCGCATTGTTGAATGAATGCAGATGGAAAGCCTGAAATCCGGGACGGGGCAGGCGCCCCAAGACAGCGACCCTCGCGCATGCTAGCTTTCGCCGCCTAACCAAGGGAGGAAGCAATGCACAAAGTAGCATTGGGGACTGTGGCGCTGGCGTTCGCTGCCTTCAGCGTGCCGGCGGCTCATGCGGCGGGCATGAAACTGACCAGCGCAGAAATCAGTAACGGCGCGACCATCAGGAACGAACAGGTGTTCAATTCGTTCGGCTGCACCGGCCAAAACATTTCACCGTCACTGAGTTGGACGGGGGCGCCGAAAGGCACCAAGAGCTTCGCTATATCGATCTACGATCCGGACGCGCCGACCGGCAGCGGCTGGTGGCACTGGGTCGTCTTCAACATTCCGGCGTCGACCACGTCGATTCCAAAGAACGCAGGCGACCTGAAGGCCAATCTCATGCCCGAGGGCGCCATCCAGAGCCGCACCGATTTCGGCAGCGCCGGCTATGGCGGCCCGTGTCCGCCGGAAGGCGACAAGCCGCATCATTACCACATCACCGTTTTTGCGGTCGATGAAGAGAAGCTGCAGTTCGCCAAGGATGACAACGCTTCGGCGGCACTCGTCGGTTTTGAACTGCATTTCCACACGCTCGGCAAAGCGAGCCTGGTCGGCCGTTACAGCCGGCTGGCCGATAAGAATAAGAAATAGCAGGGCCCGGACGCGGCGCCGCACGCCAGGCGGCGCTGCGTCCATTTCCATTGAAGTCAGTTTCCACTTTAACGACGCGACGCCGCACGATAGGTGCTCGGGCTCAAGCCCATGATGCGCGCAAACCGGCGATTGAAGGTCGATAGATCGTTGAAGCCGGCCGCGAACGCGATAGCGGAAATGCTGTCCTTCGTTTGACGCAAGTGCACCGCCGCACGATGAAGCCGCGTGTGCAGGATGTATTGGTGCGGCGTCATCCCGACCACGGCGCGGAAGGTGCGCAAGAAATGATACCGGCTCATAGCCGCTACGCTGGCGAGGTCGGCGAGCAAGAGCGGCTCGTGCGCGTTGCGCTCGACCTGATGCAGCGCCGCAGTGATCCGCCGCTCATCGGATCGGCTCGGTGCGGGCGTCTTTGCGGCCGGTCCCGCGAGCGTCGCAGCAACTGCGCCGGCGAGACCAAGCGCGATTTCCTCCAGCTCCGCTTCGTCGCCATCCTCCCGCGCCGCCTCAGCGGCGGCAACAATTGGCAATAAATTTGGCAGCGGCGGTACGCGCGGTACCCTGAACGCAACCTGCCGCGCGCCCGGCACGACGGCCACGACGTCCTCCAGAAACTCCGGTGCAAAATGGAACGAGAGGCAGCGGTCGCCGGTGCTGTGGTCATGGCGGCATTCGAAGCTGTGGCCGGGATTGCCCAGCAGCAGCGCGCCGGGCGCCAGCACCGCCGACCCAACCGTCGAGCGATACCGAAACGTACCGCCGGTCACGATCGCGATGCATCCGACGTCGTGTTCCTCCTCGAACGCCCGGTCGCGCGGCCCGGCGCTGCAGATCACGTCCTGCGCGCGCCAGCCGGGGCCCGATGCCAAAACTCGTGAAGTGAGCGCCATGGCAAAGTTTAGCAATTTTTCCCAAGCGGCGGCGAAACCCGCCGCTTATCTCGAATAATCATACGGCCCAACGAGTGTTCCGACTATGACAGCCGACCCATTCATCGAAGCGCTTTCCAGCACGGCCGCGGCGGCGGACCGCGCCGACAAGATGAAGCTTTACGGCTGGCTGATCGGCCGCTGGACCATGGACGCGATCGTTTATCGCGACGACGGAACGCGGCATCAAGGTCCGGGCGAGATTCACTTCGCCTGGGTGCTTGAGGGCCGCGCGATCCAGGACGTCTGGATTTTGCCGGACATTTTCTATGGCACGACGCTTCGCGTCTACGACCCGGGCATCGATGCCTGGCACATCCTCTGGAGCGACCCGATGCGGCAAGTCTATGCGCGCCAGATCGGACGCGCGCAGGGCGACGACATCGTCCAGCTCGGCAACAACGATGCCGGCGAGCCGATCCGCTGGAGTTTCAGCGCCATCACACCCGACTCGTTCCGCTGGACCGGCGAACGCTCGCGCGACACTGGCAACACCTGGCAGATACAGGCCGAGTTCCATGCCCAGCGCGCGCGATAACTTCAACAAGCTAACCTCTCGGGAGAAAGTGCGATGATCGACCACATTTCCATCGGTGTCCGCGACGTTGCCAAGTCCAAGCAATTCTACGACGCGGCACTGAAGCCGCTTGGCTATCAGTGTCTCAGCAAGGGCGAAGGATCGCTCGGCTATGGAGCAGAGGCGGTCGCGCTCTGGATCAGTGCGGTGGATCGTCCGGTCCCGCCCGACATGAAATCGGGTTTGCATTTCTGCTTCACGGCTCCGGACCGCGGCAGTGTCGACGCGTTCCACGCTGCAGCGCTGAAGACTGGCGGCCGTGACAATGGCAAGCCGGGATTACGAGACAATTACGGGCCCGGCTACTACGCCGCCTTCGTCGTCGATCCGGACGGCTACCGCATTGAGGCCCATTCGGGGTAAGCGCGGTCCTAAGTAACAGAAGTTTCTATTATACGCTGCATTACGGCATCGATTTTTTTATCGAGCTGCAATCCGATTTCACGAAGGCGAGCCTGACCGAGCGCGCCTAAGAACGAGGATGGCCGATCAAAGGACAGAACAGTACCCGTATCTTTGGTCTGTTCATACAACGACACCCGGAAGGGAACGTAGAAGCTTCCCCGAGGGTCAATACGGACAATACGCGACGCGATGGCTGGATTTCCGACGAGATATAACCGGCAGCGAACCTATTGCGATCAATTGCCTCCTTTTGGCCTACAGCGTCCGCGGCTTGCTGCGGAAACAGGGCTACGCGACCGCCGCCTTGGGCATGCCCGCTGGTGCAGTGGAATTCGCATCCAGTGAGGCCGCAGCCTCGATCACGAAATTGGCGACCTTTTCCGGCTGCGACAGCATCGGTAAATGGCTCGTCGGAAGGGTCAATGTCTTCGCGCCCATTCTCTTCGCCGTGTCTTTCTCCTGATCGGGTGAGATCATGCGGTCATTTGCTGCAATGACGAACCAGCTTGGCATCGTGTGCCAGGCCGCTGTTTTGATCGGCGTTCCGAGGACCGCACCATGAGTCGCCCCCTGAGTAGCGAAAACGAGACTTTGCAAATCGGGTGCAAGGTCTTGTCCGAAATTCTCAACAACGCCCTTTCGGGTCAGCAGAAGGAAGCCATCTTCGATCGGTTGAATTGTGCTGGAGCCGGGCGGCGTAGGATATTTTTGCCCCATGCTACCAAGTGTTTCTCCAACGTCGGGCGCGAACGCCGCGACGTAAACAAGCCCCGCGACTTTGGCGCTGTTCCCGGCTTCAGTGATGACCGCGCCGCCATATGAGTGGCCAACCAGCAGTACCGGACCATCTTGCGCGTTGATGATGCGATTCGTCGATGCCACGTCATCGGCAATCGAACTTAAGGGATTCTGAACTGCCACAACGTACAGACCCTTGGCCTGCAGAAGCGGAATGAGCTTGGACCAGCTTGAGCCATCGGCCCAGGCACCATGGACAAGCACGACGTTTTTCACGGATGTCATAAATAACTCCTAAGTTGCAGCAACGTTGAAGATTGCGTCTCAGCGGTCTCGTTTTTCTTCGAGTCTCGACCTCATGCGAAGGGTTCGCATAACGTCATAGTTCCGGGAAGATCGACGGATCGATCTTCCCCTTCAGGCGGCGGCTAAGCTCCGCCGAATAGGCGATCACCTGCGCATAAGGTCGGTGATAGAGCTGGATGCTCTCGATCGCTCCGTTGGCATCGAATGCAAGGATCGTCGTTCCGGCAATATCCCTGCCCTGGAACTTACCCTCCCACTCAAGGCAAGTCCGCGATCCTGAACTCGTCTCGTGAGTGAAATTAATAGCGTCGTACATTGTGCGGGACGCGTCGAAGAAGTTTCGCAGATCAACAGCGCCGATGATCGATCGCGTTGCGATCGAGGTGTCGATGGCGATGTTTTTTGAGAACGCGGCCGCGAACGCTTCCTGGGTCGGGCGCTTGAGAATTCCGGTCCAGGTATTGCCTGGAGGGTTTGGTTGAGGGTTCGCTGTCATCAAAGAATTCCCTGGAAAGACAGAGGCAGCAATTCGCTCTACGCTGCGGCGGCCAGGCGAAGAGTCGGATAGTCGGTGTACCCGTGGCCGTCGCCGCCATAGGACGTCGATCGGTCAAAAGCGTTCAGTGGGGCGCCGGTTCGGATGCGCTCCGGCAGATCCGGATTGGCGATGAACATTCGGCCGAACGCAACAGCATCGGCCAAGCCGCGCTCGACCGCCATGACGCCCATCTCCGGCGTGTAACCGCCTGCGGTGATCATCGGACCGTCGAAAAGGTGCCGAAAAAGTGAAGCATTATCGGCGCTATCGATGCTGGCGTCATCGGCGAAGCCGACGGATGAGGCGCGCGGTTCGATCAGATGCAGATAGGCAAGGCGGCGCTTACTGAGTTCATTGATCACATAGCTGAAATGGGGAACGGTATCGCTGTCGCTAAGCCCTCCCAGATTGCCGTGCGGGGAAAGCCGAACCGCCACACGTTCCCGGCCGATATCGCCGGCGACGCCATCGACCACCTCGAATAACAGCCGGGCGCGGTTCTCGATCGTACCGCCGTAGGCGTCGGTGCGGCGGTTGCTGCCATCCTGCAAAAACTGATCGAGAAGGAAGCCGTTGGCGCCGTGAATCTCAACGGCGTCGAATCCGGCTTCGCGCGCGTTTCTGGCGGCTTGCCGGAAGTCGGCGACGATCGCCGGTAGCTCGCTTATTTCAAGCGCGCGCGGGATCTCAAAGGCAACTTGCTGAGACGTCGGCGTGTAGATGTTGCCCGGCGCGACGATTGCCGACGGCGCGACTGGCAAGCCGCCGTCGGGATTGTAGGACGAATGGGACCAGCGGCCGTGGTGGACGATCTGCAACACGAAACGTCCGCCTTGAGCATGCACGGCGTCGGTGACGGGCCGCCAGCCGGCGATCTGTTCCGGGCTGTGGATGCCGGGCATATTCGGATAGCCATGACCCTGGACGCTGATCGCTGTGGCCTCGGTGATATTCAGGCCTGCGGATGCGCGTTGGCCGTAGTATTGCTCGTTCAAAGCGGTCGGAACACCGCGTGGACCCGCACGCATGCGGGTCAAGGCCGGCATCACGATCCGGTTGGGAAGGGAAAGAGCGCCGAGCCTGAGCGACTTGAAGAGGATATCGGCGGACATGAGTTGAACCTTTCAGCCACCAGCAGCGTTTGCTGTCGGGCCATGGATCAGCTGAAAACGATGTTGCCGAAGTCGAGCGATACGAGCACCGGCTCGGGGACCTTCAGCAGCGCCTCGTCATAAGCGTAGATTCGACGTGTGCTGGGCATCTTGATTCCCTGGATATCCCGGTAGTTGGTCGTGTAGTTCGCCCCCGTGGCGCTGCCCAGAATGTCCACGGTATAGTCATGCCGTCGCATCAGGCCGTCAGATCCAAAATGCGTGATTTGCGTTTTGCAGTGTGAAACGATGTGGTCCGGGAAGGTCACCTTGAGGCGCCGCCAATCCTCGCCATCTTCGTGCCAAGGCTCGATCTCTTCACACTCGAAACCGGGATAGGTGTAGAGGAAGGGCAGCGTCAGGTACGTCCACAAGGCCTCGCTTGCGAAGAAAGCGACGTGGAACTTGTCCCATGGGTCATCAAACTTTTGACCGATAAAACTCTCCTCCGGGTCGTCGCGAGTCTCAATAGGTACGCCATCTAAAGTCTCGAAAACGATGCGCTTTGGGACAAATACGCTACGTTCGTCCGGCGTTGGGAAAGGAGAAACCGTCAGGTGCTGTTCGCGCGTCCGCACCTCAAAGACTTTATCAATCAGCAATCCAGGCTGCCGTTTGACCTGCCAGATCGCGCCGTCGATCGAAACCTCAGCTCGCAGCTTTGTAAAAACGTTCCAGCGGTCAAGGCCGCCATGTGAGTCGACGGCGAACTCCAGCAAATCCTTCATCGAATGCTCCTCGAGCAATCTCGAAGTTAAAGATCGTTGGTAAAGCGAGTATTTGATCTAGGGGAGCCGGCGACATCCCCAGGTCAATATCGAAACTTTAGATTAGAGTTGCGCCAGCCGATGGAATTACACTGCTCTAGTCGGAGAACGGCAACTTCGGTACGTGGCTCGTTTTTACGAGCAGCCCTTGGGCGAGCGTCCGCTCGCTGCTGGCCTCACATCATGGCTCCGAGACCAAAGCGCAAGGGCGTTTTGAAAATTTGGCTTACGGCCGAGGCGACAGGTATCAGCCGAAAATTCAACTGGCGCAATGTTCGGCTCTGGCCCCGTTGCGGCATTTCGCTGCGCCGCAGAATTTGATCGCAGGCCGCGCCAACGTAGCTCGATTTATGAATACGCGCCCTAATTAGCCTTCCTCCGAAGGAATAAAGCGCTGCTGCGGCTGAATTTCCTTGATGTTGGTCGGCCGGTCGAACGCCGCCGACCCTGGCCCGAACGTCTTCCTACGGCGGGTGAAGCGGCCTCTGAACGTCAGGTTACCGTATTCAACGCTCTCCATGCGGCGAGCGAATCCATGTAATCTCGCCAGCGCACGATCTTGCGATTCTCAATCGTGGCGATCGAGACAAACCTGTTGTCGTACGGCGTGTCGGTGGCGACTATTTTCCCGTGCACTTCGTACTCAAGGGTCACGACACGGCCGTTGTCGGAAGGATGCACGATCAGTGAATCGCCGCGATCAAGCCGGATGTTGTTACCGTATCCAGAGTAAAGCGCCATGAGGTCGGCGCGGCCGCGCGTTACCTGCGGCCAACCTGGAAAATCGTAGCGAAACTCAAATAAAACGTCGTCGTGGAGGGTATCGAAATAATGGTCACCGTCTACGAACTTCGAGAGGCCCCCCATGACAACCGCGAAGAAGGGGTCGAGCGCGCGGAAAGCTGCGTAGTCGCCACTGGGCATCTCTCACTCCTTAGCCGGGGATTTCGCGTCGCGCCCTAGCCTTCCTCCGAAGGAATAAAGCGCTGCTGCGTCTGAATTTCCTTGATGTTGGTCGGCCGGTCGAATGGCGGCGGCAGCGGGTCCCCGGCTTTGCGCGGCTGGCCCAGCGCACGGAACCAGTCTTCGAGGCCCGGCGGGCTGATGAACCAGATCAGCCGCATCTGCTCCGGCCCGGTGTTGGTGACTTTGTGCTGCAGGCCGCGGCCGATCAGCATCATGGTCTCTTCGCGGACGTCATAGGTCTTGCCGTCGATCTCCGCCGTACCGGTGCCGCGAAAGCAGAACAGAATTTCGTGGCTGCGCTCGTGGCCGTGCCGGCGGATGTGGGCGCCCGGCTCCAGCACCTGAATGCCGATCGAGAAATTGTCGTAAGGCGACGTATAGGGGCTGAATTTGTTGACGACGTACCCGCGGGATGGCAGCGGCTGCCAGAACGACTCGCCGTCGTCCGGCCCGAGCACGATTGCGGTTCCTTTGGTGAAGCTGTCCATAGGCAAACTCCTAACTGCTGCGCTCGGCATCGCACGGCGCGCGCAGATCCGTTACCGTCTGTGATGCCCCGCTCTCATAGCCGTAAGTCGCCATGAAATCCTCGGCGATCTGATGCAGTTCGTCCCAGGGCGCGCTGATGAAATTGTAATTGCGCACCGCGAAGGCCGGGCCGACGAAGAATTTCTCGTAGGAGGTCGCGCGGCTCGCGTGGTCAGATCCGATCAGATCCCAGGCGAGCTTGAAGAGTTTCATGCGGTCGACGGCGCCATGCTCGCCGGAGGTCCAGTAGGTCGCAAACAGCTCGGCCAGCGCCGGATCGTCGATGACCTCGATGCTTGCCGGGAACTGAAACTGCCCGCCACCCATCAGTTCGCGCATGATGTCGACCACCGTGGAGTGGTTCTCCATCGCCCAATTGATCGCGGCGTAGAGGTAGCGGCGGTTGTAGAGCGCAAAGCCATGATCGATTTGCAGACAGGCCTCGATTTGACCGTCGATCATGGCGTTGTAGCCAGCCTCCATGGCGGCCAGACGCCCAAGCGTGTCGCGCACCGCCGGAATGTCGCGGGCGCCGGTCGCCTGCGCCAGCAAGCTCGCGATCGCCACCATAAAGCGCAGCTTGGTGCCAAAGCGGACGTTGCACTGATGATTGGCCATCACATGCGACGGCGTCTGGATGTAGATATTCCGGCTCAGCCCGGCATTGTCGTGCACGATGACCTTTTCCCACGGCACTTTGACGTCCTGGAACACCAGCATGCAGTCGGATTCGTCGAAGTGATAGGTCAGCGGATTGTCGAACTCGATCGTGTCGGCCCGATTGAACGGCCGCCGCGACCACAGCGACAGGCCGGGAAGATTGAGCGGAATGATGCAAGTGATCGACTCTTTGCGCTGATCGGGCGCCAGCGGCATGACGTTCCCGATCAGCACTTCGTGCGCGTAGGCGGCGCCGCTCGCCAGCATCTTCATGCCGTTGATAGTGACGCCGCTGTCGTCTTCGCCGGTGACGCGGAGCGCCGGCTGCTGCAGCCCGTGCGCCTGATAGTAGTCCTTGTTGCGCGCGGCCGGCGGCGGCACGAGTGCGTAAGTGGCAAAGATGTCGTCGCGCCGCATGTGCTGGTAGATGTTCAGAAGATTGCTGCGGTTTCCTCCCGGTTCGGCGTCGAACACTTCCGGCTTCATCGACAGGCCGGTGATGTTGCCGGCGATCGCGTCGGGCGTCCGGCCCATCAAGCCGAAACAAAATTCGGCAATCTTTCGGTGCGCGCGGGTGCGCCGCCGCAAATCTTCCTGCGAGCGCGGCTGCAGGTAGTACATGCTGTAGCGTTCGTCGCCATCGGAAAACGTCATGACGTCGCGCAGCGCCGGATCGGACTTCAGGTCGTAGAGCGCCGCATAGGTCCGCGCGCCGCCGGCGAAGGCCGGATGTTTGGTCTGATCGGCGACGCGTTCGCGGCCGACATAAAGCGCGCGGCCGTCGCGGATGCTTTCGAGATATTCCTTCCCGGTCATCAGCATGACGGCGAATGCTTTCGGCTGCTCACGCGACGGCGATCTTGGCCGGCTTGGCCTGATCGTGATCATAGCTCGCCATCAGGTCTTCGACGATCTTGTTGAACGCGGCCCAGTCGGTTTCGCGGAACGAATGATTGCGGATGATAAACGACGCGCCGGCGTAGAACTTCTCATATTGCTGATGGCGGCCGGCGAATTCGGACCCGACCATGTCCCAGGCGAGCTTGAACAGCTTCATGCGCGTGATCGCATCGGCCTGCGGTGTCTGCCAGTAGGTCTGAAACTCTTTCGCCAGCGCGGGATCGTTCATCACCGAGATGTTGGCCGGCATCTGGAACACACCGCCGCCGCACAGCTCGCGCAGGTCGTCGATGAATTTGCTGTAGTTCTGCGTGCACCATTCCAGCGCGCCATACATCATCCGCCGGTTGAAGCAGACGTAACCTTCCGGACCGCCTGGCCAGCTTTCGTAGGCGTTGATCTGGCCGTTGATCATGCCGGCGAGCATCGCCTCCTGCGCCGAAATCCGGCCGAGCGTTTCTTTCACCGCCGGAACCTGGTCGGCACCTGTGGCGTTCGTGATCTTGCTGGCGAGCCCGGCCAGCAAGCGCATCTTCGACCAATAGCGGACGTTCGACTGATGATTGCCGAAGCAATGGCTCGGGGTCTTGACGTAGATGTCGCGGGACAGCAGCGCGTCGTCATGCACGAACACACGTTCCCATGGCACCTTGACCTCGTCGCACAGCAGCATGCTGTCGCTTTCATCGTAGCGATAGGCCAGCGGTGAATCGACTTCGGAAATGCAGCCGAGCTCCGCCGGCTGCCGCGACCACAATTGCAGGCCCGGCGCATTGCACGGAATCGCGCAGGTGATGGCCTCTTTCTTCTGGTCCGGCGCGATCGGGATCACGTTGCCGATCCAGATTTCATTGGCAAAGATCGCGCCGGTCGCCAGCATCTTCATGCCGGAAATGACGACGCCGCTGTCGTCCTCACGCACCACGCGCAGCGTCGGCACCGGGATATTCTGGCGATGATAGAATTCCGGATTGCGCGTCGCCTGCGGCGGCACCACCGCATAAACCGCGTAGACGTCGTTGTCGCGGATGTGGCGATAGTAGGCGAGCAGGTGATCTGGATGGCCGAGCGGCGGCTTCAGCTCATCGGGTTTCATCGCCATGCCGGTGACGAAGGACGAGACGTGATCCGGCGAGCGGCCGAACATCCCATAGGTGAAGTCTGCGATGCGGCGATGTCCGACCATGCGCCGCTGCAAATCCTCGCGCGAGCGCGCCCGCAGGAAGTAGATGGAGTGGCGGCCGCCGTCCTCCTCGAACGTCATCTCATCGCGCAACGCCGGATCGGCCTTCATGTCGTAGAGCGCCGCGACCGTCTGCGCGGCGTTGCGGAACGCCGGATGGCGGGTGACGTCGTCCACCCGCTCCGACCCGATATAGACGACGCGCCCGTCGCGGATCGATTCGAGGTGCTCTTTGCCGGTACGCAACATGTCAGAGACCTCCCGTCAGACCGCACACGTGCATTTTGGTCGCATGAAACGCTCAGACTTCGGGATAGAAATGCGTTTCCAGCAGCAGGCAACCCGTATCGGACTTGAAGGGCCCGTGATGGACGCCGGGCGGCCGCACCGCGTAGGTGTAGCCCTCGAATTTCTCTCCGCCCTTGCCTTGCGCGTCGTTGCCGACAATCAGATCGCCCGACAGCAGGAACACTTCCTCCCAATATTCGTGGACGAACGGCGCGGTGGTATAAACGCCGGGCGCGAAGCGCAGAAACCGGGTGCGGTTGCCGCGCCGCGCCTTTTCGTCGAGTTCGCCGGCAATGATCTTCTGCTGAATGCCCCCGGGATAGCCGGGCGGCGTGTGCCAGCCCTTCTCCATGTCGAGCGCGTGAAATTCCTTGTGTCCCTTGTGATAGCCCATGGTTTTCTCCTAGCCCTGGTCGGGCAGCGTTTGCACCCGGTAGCCGTGCGTGATTTTCCGGTGCAGCACCGGATCGTCCAATTCCATTTCAAATTTCTCCGCCGGCGCGATGCCGCCGTGGACTGCCAGGGTGCCGCAGAACATGGCGGTGCCAGCCGGAAGATGCTCGCGGTTGCCATACAGCTTGAACAGCTCCGGCAGTGGCCGCATCGCCGTGACCGAGCCTTCCTGATAAAGCCGCCGCTCGCCGTTGACGCCGACATACGAACGCAGCACCAGCGTATCCCAGTGCGGCGCCACATCTTCCCATCGCCAGAGATCGCGGCTGACCGGCTTCGCGCACATTTGTTTGGACAGCGATACCCCTATGGCTTCGGCTTTGCGGTCGGTGTGATCCGAGCCGAGACCGACGAAAGTGCCGTCTTCGAATGAATAGGCGACGCATTCGACCTCGCCGCTCGAATGTTCGCCCAGGACTTCGATGCTGTCGCCGGTCGTCAGCAGCGAGGCGGCCACACGATAGAAAATCGGCGTCGTCTTTGGCCGCTTAACGCCGATCGCCTCAAGCTCGCGGATGTGCTTTTCGAGTGCCGCGGTGTCGCGGCCGGTCCAGCCGGCGACGACGAGTTCGCGCACGCGGCGCACATCGAGCTTTTCTTCGCGATGCAAGTGCCGACCTCCTCATCACACTCTGCGAGCGCCACCGACGGCGATGAGCTTGTCACCACAGTAAAATTTCACAAGCGTTTTTCCAGGCACTGCAGACCGCTCCCGCGGGCAAACGCGCGCAGTCATTGCGCAACCGCTATTCGGCAGCTTCCTGCCATTCAAGTTCCGGGCGAGTGAGCGACCCCGTTGCCCGCGCCGAGCCGCGCACCAGTGCCGCCATGCCGGCTGAGGCCGCGGCGAACATCCGCGGCGTCAGCGTTCCAAAAAAAATGTCGTTGATCGCCCGGATTTCGGCGCTGTGGCGCGCGATCAGGCTCCGCCCCGCGCGCGTGAGGCTCAACAGCACGGCACGGCCATCTTTCGGGTTGGCGCGCTTGGCGAGCAACCCGGCCTGCGCGAGCTTGTTGCTCTCGGTAGCAACGAAGGCACTCGACACGTGCAGAACTTTGGCGACGGCCGTTACGCCGACGCCGCGCGCGCCCTGGAATTGGCCGACCGCCATCAGGAGCGAGTATTGCGGCGCGCTGATACCCATGCGCGTGGCCAGATGCTCACGCACGGTCGTCATACGGTTTGCGATGGTGAGCAGATCATAGACCAGCCGCCGGAAACGGTCGTCGGAGCCGTTCTCCAGCAGCGCCGGCCGCGACGCCGTCGGCGGCAGACGAAGGCTTGCACCCTTGATCTCGCGCGCGGGCACCGTGCTACGGCGCCCCCGAGGATTTTTGCTGCGCGCTTTAGAGATCGACATAGCCCGTGTCTTGCAGCAGCTGGCTCTCGACCGGGATGTGCAAGCTGTCGTGCACGGCGTTGTAGAATTTCCAGAAGCCGACAACGCAAGCCAGCTCGACAATCTGCGGCGGCGTCAGGTTTTTTTTCAGCCGCTGCAGGAGCTCGTCGGGAACGGACGTCGGGTCGGCCGATGCCGTGCGGACGTAATCGAAGCAGACGCGCTCGAACTCGTCCGTCGGTTCGATCTCGCCGGTAATCAGCGCCTGCAGTTCTTCTTCACTGACGCCCCAGCCTTCGAAATCGTCGTCGCGCGGCTTTTTCAGCATCGAGCAGCTGTGCGCCGTGCAGTACGCGCACCCGTTGGTCGCACAGGCGATGGCGGCAAGCTTGCGCTTGAGCAATTGATCGAGCGTCGACGACGGATCGCGCATCACGTTGCTGTTGAGCTTCCACAGCGTCTCGGCGATCTCCGGGCGATGGGCATAAAGTTTCAGCGCGTTGGGCAGAAAGCCCATGCGCTTCTTGTAAGGGTCGAGCACCGGCCTGAGCCTGGGCGAGAAATCTTCCTCGGGCACGTATGGAATAAACGGCTGGGCCTCGACCAGCACATGCGGTTTGGGCGGCATTACCGGCTTGTTCATTAGTGTTGCTCCTCTCTAAAGAAAATCGTCCAGGCGGACTTTGCCCCAGTTGATCGGCCACGCCCGCTCGAAGTCGGCGGGGTTGTGGCGCGACTTGCGCGTCGCATCGATGCCGATCTTGCCGACAGTGCGTAGCGGCGCATGTCCGTCGAGCGGCTCGCCCGACGGATCGAACGGGGAGCCGCGGGTGTGCGGCACGATGATGATATCGCGCGCCGGATCAACCCGCGTAGCGATGGCGTGATAGATCTCGCGGGCATCGTCGATGTTGGTGTCGGGGCTGACAGCGACGACCATCTTGGTGTTCAGCCACGGTGCGCCCATCGCCGTCATCAGCGCGTCGTTGACGAAGCCTTCGCGCGGATAGTCGAACTGCAAAATGCAGGACAGCGCCGCGCCCCAGGTCGGAAATCGCACGTCGGTGACTGTCAGCCCGATCTCGGTGAGCCGATTGTACAGCACCGCCTCGTGACACAGCCGTGGCAACGTCTGGTGATCGGTGTCGGGCGTGGTCTGATGATTGCGATAGATCGGCCGATCGTCGCGCATGGTCACCGCGGTGATCTCGACCTCCGGCACCTGCTCGGAATGCGGCAGGTGATACATCGAAGGTGACGTCACCTCCCCGACCGGGAATTTCTCGCCGAGATGCACATAGCCTTCGACGATGATTTCCGCCTGCGCCGGCACGGTAAGGTCGATGGTCTCGCACGGCACCATCTCGATGTCGTGGTCCATGATGGTGCCGACCATTTCCATTTCGCCCCACATGTCCATGTGCAGGCCGGAAAAGTTGCCCATGATTTCGTAGGCCGGCGGAATACCGAAGACGAACGCGATCGGCATCCTGGTTTTGCCCAGCGCCCGATACTTGTTCATGATAATGTGCGAGTGTGGCGTGATGAAGCTGATCAAGCCGCGTCGCGGTCCGACGGCGTAGGTGCCGGCGTGGCATGAATTATAGAAGCCGGTTTCCGGGTCGCGGATGATGTTCATCGCCGTGACGTACGGCGCGGCGTCCACGTCCTTGTGGCGCGGGATCGGAAGGATCGTCCAATCGGCGTCGCTGCCGATCCGGACCACTTCCTTTACCGGCCCGGTCTTGACGTTTTTGAGCCCGCGCGGCGGCTGGCGGAGCCGAAACGCCAGCGTTTTCAGGTAATTTTCCGGCGTCACACCAAGCGCGCGGGCCTGGGAGCGGCGATTCTTCACGAACATGTCGCAAAGCCGGAAGCCGGGTTTCTCGACGATATTCTCGAACACAATCGGGACGTCGCTCTGCGCCGACAGCGCGCCGATGTCATCCATGCGCACCGGCTTGGCGATGCGGATGACGATATCCGCGTTGGTTTCAAGATAGCCGCGCAGGCTCGCATCGAGCGGCTGCTCGTTCGACTGCGGCACGGGTTTGACCGCCGTTGCGGCCGTCTCCGGCGGCATCACGTCCCTCCAGATAGCTAAGTAAGTTTATTATGTTGGTTTACCAAGTCAACAGCCGCACCGCGCCGGCAGGCGCCAGTCAGCGTGCGGCGGCAAGCGCGGCGGCGATGAGACGCTCCGGCATTTCCGGGGCGTCCGCAGATCCGCGGTAAATCGCAAACAGGTTGCGAATGTTGGCGGCGATGGCCGCTGCCGGTTGGGCGCGCAGCCACCCGGCGATGCGGCGCGTGCTCCATTCCTCGAGTATCGCCTGCTCGATTCGTTCGCTTTCGAGCTCGGCCGCCTTGACGCCGGTACGCAACGCCGCAGCCGATGCGACGATCGCCGACGGGTCGGTCGCGAACGGCTTAAGCGCACGCCGCGCGCGACGGAGGCTCTGCACGACGTGTTCGTGCCACTCGTCCACCAGCGTTGCCGCCCCGCGCAACTCAGCATCGGGCACGACGGCGCCACCAACCGCGCCGACATAGGCGCAGAACAGGAGCAGATTGACGTCGATGCCGTGCCGGTCCTGGAGATCGAGACACTCCGCCTGCACGGCAGTGTCGCTGTAAACCGTAAGCGAGAACCACCAGAAACGCGACGACGATTCGCTCACGGCGCTGTCCTACTCGTCGTCCCCCGCGCGCCACCTTTTGACCAGCCCGACGTCGATATCGAACAGGTCGAGACAGCGCCCGACCGTCTGGTTGACGATGTCGTCGATGGTCTTGGGCCGATGATAGAACGCCGGCACCGGCGGCACGATCACCGCGCCATTCTCGGTTGCAGCGAGCATGCTGCGCAAATGGCCGGCGTGCAGCGGCGCTTCGCGCACGACGAGGACAAGACGGCGCCGCTCTTTCAGCGTGACGTCGGCCGCGCGGCTCAACAAACTATCAGTCGTGCCGTAAGCAATGTCGGACAAGGTGCGGATCGAACATGGCGCGATCACCATACCGCGGGTTCGAAACGACCCAGAGGAAATCGCGGCGCCGATGTCCGAGTTCTGATACGTGGCTTGCGCGAGCCGACGGACGTGCTCCATCGAAACATCGGTCTCTTCTTTTAACGTCAACGCGGCCGACTTCGAGACAATAAGATGCGCGGCAATTTTTTTATCATGGAGCGTTTCCAGCAGCCGGACACCGTAAATGGCCCCTGAAGCTCCGCTGATGCCGACAATGATGGGAGGGTCCCGGCGCATGCCCGGAATGTGACGGTTTTGTCCGGCAATCGCAACCGCGGCCAACGGCGCCGCGCGTCGGTCTTTCTCAAACGAAAAAGCCGGGTTGCGCAGCTATTGCGCGGCGGCAATCTGGAACGCGCCGCCAGTGCCCTCGACCGCCTCACCGCTGCTGCTGGTGTTGCCGCTGCCGTCTTGATTGACAGCTAATGCCGCCGGTTCGCCGCGGGGCGAAATCACGAAGCTGTAGGATTTCCCGGACTCGACGGTGAAGCGGTAGCTCGTGCTGCCGGACGGCAGACGATGGGTCGCCAGCCCGATCGGCGCCGACCAGGCGGAGACTTTGAGCACGGCGGGTCCGGGAGGCACCGTTCCGGTGTAGGTCCGGCCGGCTGCCAGCGTTGCCACCGATTTGCCGTTGACCTCAACACTCGCAGCCGCGGCGCGGTAAGTGAAATCGTCCGACCGGCTGATGGTGATGGACGGTTGTCCGGGCGCGGCATCGCTCGATGCGCCGAATTGATCCGTGACGCAGCCCCCGCACGCCAGCAGCATGAACAGCAGCGCCGATCGATAAATGAGAAACATGCGAAGCCTAAGTGAGGGCGACTCGCCTAGGTAAATTAGGGCCTTACATGGTTACTGGAACGTTAAGCGGCGTCCGGCCCGCTACATTTGTTGTTCGTTGCCGGCGCTGAGAAAGGCGGTGAACAGCGAACCCGCCGCCTTTGCCTGCTCTGCCGTTCCAGAGAACACCTGTACGCCCGAAGACAACACGCACACCTGGTCGGCAACGTCCAGTGCGCGCGCCGTGTTCTGTTCGACCAGAAGGATGCTCAGGCCTTCGTCTTTCAGCTTCATCAGCGCGTCGAGGCAGAGATCGACCATCTTCGGCATCAGCCCGAGCGAGAGTTCGTCGACCAGAAGGAGCCGCGGCCCCGCCATCAAAGCGCGGCCGATGGCGAGCATCTGCTGCTCGCCGCCGGACAGCGAACCGGCAAGCTGCGCGCGCCGCTCGTAAAGCCGCGGGAAATAGCCAAACACCCGATCCCGCTTGGCGGCATCACGCGCCAGCGGCCGCGCATACCCGCCAACGGTAAGATTTTCGCCGACGGTAAGATCGGAAAACAGCTGGCGGCCTTCCGGCACCAGCGCAATGCCGAGATCGACGCGATCGACGGCGCGGCGGCGTGTGATGTCGACATCATCGAACACGATGCGGCCGGCGTAGATGTCGACGTGGCCCATGATCGCCATGATGGTCGAAGTCTTGCCGGCACCGTTGGGACCAAGCAACGCGAACACCGAGCCGGTCGGCACGTCGAATGAGGCGTCATGCACGGCGCGCACCGAGCCATAGCCGCAGTTGAGGTGCTCAATGCCGAGCATGGCCCGCGCTCCCACTGCCGACGTAGGCTTCGCGCACGATGGCGTCGCCCATCACCTCCTGCGGCACGCCATCGCCGATGACGCGGCCGTCGTTGAGCACGATCAGCCGCCGGCAGGTGCGCATGACTTCTTCGAGATTGTGCTCCACCAACACAACGGTAATGCCCTGGGCGTTCACCGCGACGATGGTTTCGATCTGCCGCGAGGCTTCGGTCTGATTGAGCCCGGCGAGCGGCTCGTCGAACAGGACGATCTGCGGATCAACCGCAAGCGCCCGCGCCACTTCCAGCCGCTTCATCTGGCCGAGCGGCAGCGACCCGGAAAGCTTGCTTTCGGTACCGGACAGGCCGACGCGAATGAGAATCTCGGCCGCGCGCTCGCGCTCCCGACTGCGGCTGACACTGAGCGCGGCGCGCAACGGATTTGCGGTGCGGCGGTACCCGGCCGCAAGCACGACATTGTCCAGCACCGTCATCTCGCGAAACGGCCGTACCATCTGGTGCGTCAGCGCCAGCCCTTTGCGCACCCTTGTTGCCGTCGAATTTCGGGTGACGTCGCTGCCTGCCAGCACGACCCGGCCGCGGTCGGGCTTGACCGCGCCGGCGACAATGCGAATGAGCGTAGTCTTGCCGGCGCCGTTTGGTCCGATCAGTCCGACAAGTTCGCCGGGCGCAATTGAAATTGTCACGCCGTCAACCGCGTGAACGCCGCCGAAATGGACGGCGAGATTCTCGAGTTGGAGCGCCGCAATCATGGCTTTGCCGGCCGCAGCGTCAGTTTTCGAGCGAGGCCCGCAAGGCCGCCGGGTGCGAGGCGAATAACCAGAACCAACAAGCCGCCGAAGACCAGCAGTCGGTAGTCGTTGACGAAGCGGATCACTTCCGGCAGCAGCGTCAGCGCCGCCGCGGCCGCAACAACGCCGAAGGTCGATCCGATTCCGCCGATCACCACCATCGCCATCAGCAACACCGAGAAGATAAAGTCGAAGGTGTCGGCGGTGATGAATTGGGTGAAGAAAGCGTAGAGGCCGCCGGCCAATCCGGCCAGCGCCGTGCCGATGCCGAACGCCGCGAGCTTGTAGGCGCCGGCATTGATGCCGAGCGTGGCGGCGGCATCTTCGTCCTCGCTCACCGCGCGGAAGGCGAAGCCCATCCAGGACCGGTTGATGTACAGGCTCAGCGCGATGGTCGCGCACGCGAACAACAGGATCATGATCATATTGCCGGCGGCGCCGAGACCTGAAGCGGGAATGCCGCTGATGCCCATCTCACCGCCGAGCCAGCTTTGCTTGCGCACGAATCCCGTGAACAGGAAATTCACGCCGATCGTGGTCACTGCGAGAAAGTCGCTGCGCACCCGCAACGAGGCAAAGCCAACCACGACACCAAGCAGCGCAGCCCCCGCTGCCGCGCTGACAAGCGAGAGCGGGACGTTGCGGGTCGCAATCATGATCAAAGCTGCGGCGTAAGCGCCGGCGCCATAGAACGCGCCATGGCCGAGGCTGATCTGGCCGCAAAAGCCGCTGATCATGTTGAGACTGACCGCCAGCATCACGTTGAGACCGATCACCGAGAGCAGACTGATCTCGTACGCGCTCATGCGGCGCGCGCTCCGGTAAATCCCTGCGGGCGGATCATCAACAGGGCGATCAGGGCGAGAAACGCGATGGCGTCACGATTGAGCCAGAAACCGATGAAAATGGTGCCGTACGCCTCAACCATTCCCAGCACCAGGCTCGCGATCAATGTGCCGCGCACGCTGCCCAGGCCGCCGAGCACGATGATGGCCAGCGCCTTGTAGCTGACCACGTAGCCGATCACCGGATCGACCAGATTGTTGAGGAGCCCGACGAGGCCACCGGCCAAAGCCGCGAGCGCCGATCCGATCGCGAAATTCAGATAACGCACTTTAATGGGATCAACACCAAAGCTCGCGGCGATCTTCGGCCGCGACACCGTGGCCCGCCAGGCAATGCCGATCCGCGTGCGGGTGGTGAAAAGATGTAGTCCAGTGAATACGACAATGGCACAGACGACGATCGCAATCTGCACGGCATTGACCCGCACGCCTTCAATATCGAAGATCTTGAAGGCGTAGACGTTGTTCTTGAAAGTGACGCCCTGCTCGCCGAAGGCAATGCGAAACGCGTCCTGCATCAGCACCAACAGCCCGACCGAAGCAATCATCGGCACGTCCGGGCGATAGCTGAGCAGCGGCTCGTAGAGCAGGCGATAGATGGCCATGCCGAACAGTGGTGTCACCACAAGCGCGGCGAGAAACCCAAGACCGACGCTCCCGGTCGCGTTCGCGACAATGACGGTGATATAGGCGCCGAGCGCAAATACCGCGGCGTGGGCAACGTGCAGAATTCGCAACAGCCCGTAGACGAGGGTCAGACCCACCGCCATCATGGCGTACATACAGCCGAAACTCAGGCCCGTTACCGCGAGATCGACGTAGTACACCGCTCCGTCCTTAGGGTGGGAAGGGCGAGAAGCGCCTCAAACGGCGCGGACGGCTACTTCTCCGGCGGCGCAAACGCTTCGAGGTCGCCGAGCTTGGCGAAGAATTTCATCTTGCCGTTCTTGATAACATTGACGCTGATCGGCTCGATGATCTCGTGCAGCTTGTTGAAGCCGATCAGTTCGCCGGTGAGCAACGGGTAGTTTTTGGTCGCCGCCAGCGCATCGCGCACCTTGGGCGGATCGGCGCTGCCCGCGCGCTTAATCGCATCCGCCATCAGCATGACCGCCGAATAGGAGATGGCGGCGACGTTTTCCGGCGGATAACCGGCGCGCTTGGTAAACTCCGCGAAGAAACGCTGCAACGCCGCATCATCGCGGCCGCGATCGAAACTGTCGACGATGTAGGTGCCTTCCGAGGCGGGACCGGCGATGTCGATGAATTTCTGCGAATCGAAGGCCTGCGAGCCAATGACCGGCGCGGTGACGCCGCCGCCGCGCAATTGCGCGACCAGCGGTCCGCCGGTGAAGAAATAGCCGGTCGCGTAAACGCCGTCCGGATTGTCCCGTTTGACGCTGGCGACGATGGAGCCGAATTGGCGGTCGGTCAGCGAGTAGCTGTATTTGTTCAGCACTTCGATGCCGTATTTGGGCGCGGCTTCGAGAAAGCCGGCCATCGTCGCCTGGCCATAGTCATTGTCCATGGTGATGGCGGAGATCTTTTTCAGCTTGAGGTCCTTGCCGATGAACAGCGCCGTGGCGCGTCCCTGCGGCGGACCCAGATGGACAAGGCGGAACATCAGATCGCCGGCGCGCGTGATGTCCGGATGCACGCCATAGGCTGAGATCATGACCACGCCGGCATTCTGAAACACCGGCGCGGCCGCGCGTCCGGAGGCCGAGTAGCTGGCATTGACCACGAGCTTGACGCCGTCTTCGCCGATCAACTTGTTAGCGGTAAAAATCGCCTGATCGGATTTAGCCTGATCGTCATAGGGGACGAGCTGCAGCTTCTGTCCGATTTCACCGCCGGCGGCGTTGACCTCCTCAACCGCCATTTCCGCGGCGATCTTCGCCGACTTTCCGTCAGCCGCGGCAAATCCGGTCAGCGGCGCCTGAAAGCCGAGCTTGATCTCGGCATGCGCGGTGCTCACCGCAACAAGCCCGAAGGCTGCAACACCGGCGAAGCCGATGATGGTCCGCGCGGCCAATGCAGGAACCTTCGACGGATGATGCCACATCGTTGTCTCCATCAGTGAAAATCAGGACGGCAGGTCGCCCCGCGGCAGAACTTTATCGGTGCGCAGCAGCTTGCGGGCACGCTGCATCGCCCGCTCGGGCGGCTGCGCCTTCTTCCAATCCGGCCTGTCACTGTCGCGCCGCGTAGCGTCGATGGCAAGCTTGGCAATGGTGCCGCCGGACTCCAATGGCTCGGACCGGTCGGTGCGAACGCCAGGCACAATGACCAGATCGCGATCGGCCTTCATGCGCGTCGCTATGGCCCACTCGACCTGCGCCTGATCCCAGGGATCGATATCGTCGTCGACCACGACAACCTGTTTGATCAAATTCACCGCCGCCCAAATCGCAAACGCCGCTTTGCGGGCGTCGCCCGGTCGCGGCTGGTGGAGCGACACTATCG
>JBAUGC010000616.1:0-2063 GCA_049679485.1 Xanthobacteraceae bacterium | reverse complement strand
AGCCCGATACGAGACCATGCCGGGCGTCGGCCACGCGGGCGCCGAGCGGTTGACCGGTCAGCTGGCGAATGGCTTCGACGAGACCGAGCGAACCGCCGGCGGCGCCAGCCTGACCGACCGACAACTGGCCCCCTGACGTGTTGAACGGAAACGTTCCATCAGTCTCGAAGCTGTTAGCGCGGATGAAATCCGGCCCTTCTCCCTTGGCGCAGAAGCCGAGATCCTCAAATTGCAGCACATTGATCACCGGGTAATCGTCGTAGGTCTCGAGAAAGTCGATATCGTCGGGGCCGATGCCGGCCTGGGCGTAAAGCTCATCACGGTCGAGAGCCCAGCCGCCACGATATTGGACCGGATCGTCCGGAAAGGCGTTATGCCGTTCGATCGCGCCGAGAAGGCGGACAAACGGCAAATCTAAGTTCTCGGCCGTCTGGCGCCGCATTACCAAAAAGCCTTCCGCGCCGGCGCATGGCATCACGCAATCGAATAGCCGCAAGGGATCGGCGATGAGCCGCGCATTGAGGTATTGATCGAGCGTCAGCGATTGCTTGAACAACGCCAGCGGGTTTTTCAGCGCGTTATTGCGCTGCGCGACGCAAAGCTTGCCGAAATCCTCACACTTCGCTCCGTACGTGCGCATGTAATACGACGTCAGAAACGCGAAGCTCGTATTAGGGCCGCCTGAGCCATACGGATAGACCGCATCCTGGGCAAATTGGCTGAACGAAGCCGTGTTGCGGCGGAAGCTGTCGGTGTGATTGGTATCGCCGGCAATGCAGGCGACAATCCCGGCATCGCCGCTCTGCACCGCCCGCGCTGCGCGGCGGATCGAGACGATGCCGGACGCGCCGCCCATCGGCACATGGTCGAGCCAACGTAACGTCATCCCGAGATGCTGCGTAAGGCCGACCGCAGTGTCGGGTGCGAGCGTGAAGCTCGCCACCGCGAGACCGTCGATGCGCAATTTCGGAATTTTTGCGCCGGCGATCAGCTCAGCGACGGCGCGGCCGAGAAACCAGTGCGCGCTCCTGATCGAATAGCGGACATACGGTATCGTGACCGGAACGGCGAGCACGACATCGTCGTAAGGCGCCCGCGCCATCAGCTTGATCCGCCAAGGTATGTCGCGACCACGCGCGGATCGTCAGCGAGGTTGGCTGCGGGACCCTGATGAGTGACCTGCCCGGTCTCCAGCACATAGCCGTAATCCGCTGTCTCCAGCGCGGCGCGCGCGTTCTGCTCGACCAGCAAGATCGACACCCCCGCTTCCCGCAGCGAAGCAACAATGCGGAAAATTTCGCGAACGATGAGCGGCGCCAGCCCGAGACTCGGCTCGTCGAGCATCAGCAGCCGCGGCCGCGCCATCAAAGCGCGGCCGAGCGCCAGCATCTGCCGCTCACCGCCAGACAGCGTCTGCGCCTTCTGGCGCCGGCGTTCGGCAAGGCGGGGAAAGCGGTCGTAGACCTGCTGCAGACTTTGCTTCACTTCGCTCCCGTTGCGGCGTCTGACATACGCGCCCAGCAAAAGATTGTCGGCGACCGCCATGTCGCCAAACAATTCGCGCCGCTCAGGTACCAGGCAGAAGCCGCGCTCGACCCGCTCCTCGACACCGAGGCGAGACAGATCGACTCCATCATAAATCACTGTGCCGCGCGAACGGAGCAGCCCGGCGGCCGCGGCCAACAGCGTAGTCTTGCCGGCTCCGTTCGGGCCGATGACTGTCACGATCTGGCCGGACTGCATTGTCAGCGCGACACCACGCACCGCTTCGACTTTGCCGTAGGCTACATGCAGGTCTTTGATCTCGAGAAGCGCCGTCATGCCACGCTGCCGAGATACGCTTCCTGGACGCGCGGATCGGCCCGGACCGCAGCGGGCGTTCCCTCGACGAGCTTGGAGCCGAAATCCATCACCACTATCCGATCGACCAAACCCATCACGAACTCAACGTCGTGCTCGACCAGGAGAACGGTAACGCCTTCCTTGCGCAGTGACCGCAGCAGCTCGGCGAGCGCAAGCTTTTCCGGACGGCTCAAACCGGCGGCTGGCTCGTCAAGGATGAT
>JBAUGC010000615.1:0-2625 GCA_049679485.1 Xanthobacteraceae bacterium | reverse complement strand
GGTTTTTGTAGGTTTTAACCGGCAATATGTCCGATCAGGTCATTACGGTGTCAACGCCGGAGCAAAAATGCATCAGCTGGCCGGAGCAAAAATACATCAGCGATGCTGGCAATAAGGCCCCCGAACTGGGGGCCTTTTCTTGAGGCAGTAAGCCTGGGTGGGATTGTCCACCGGCGTTTCCGAGCTGGCACGGCGTGAGCGGCTCTTGCTGTGATTGAGCCTGTAGCTGTCGCCGTTCATTTCCAGGATATGGACGTGATGGGTGAGCCGATCGAGCAGCGCACCGGTGAGCCGCTCGGAACCGAACACGCTGGTCCATTCGTCGAACGGCAGGTTCGAGGTGACGACGGTTGAACCGCTCTCATAACGCTGGCTGAACACCTCGAACAACAGCTCGGCGCCGGTCTGTGAGAGCGGCACATATCCAAGTTCGTCGATGATCAGGAGCTTGTATCCGGCGAGCTGCCGCTGCAGGCGAAGCAATCGTTTCTCGTCGCGTGCCTCCAGCAGCTCATGGACGAGAGCCGCGGCGGTATTGAAGCCAACCGACAGCCCCTTCTGGCAAGCCGCGAGACCGAGCCCGAGACCGATGTGCGTCTTGCCAGTGCCGGAGTTGCCGATCGCGATGATGTTCTCCCGGCGGGTCACATACTCCGAGCGGGCGAGCTCCAGAACGAGGGTCTTGTTGAGCGACGGAATGGCGGCAAAGTCGAAGCTGTCCAGGCCCTTCACGGCCGGGAACCGCGCCTCCTTGATCCGACGATCCACCATGCGCCGTTCGCGCTCGATTAGCTCCAGTTCGGCCAGGCGCAGCAGAAAGCGGATATGATCGAGGCCCTCGGCGGCGCACTGCCGAGCCAGCTTGTCGTACTCGCGCAGGAACGTCGGCAGCCTGAGCGCCTTCAGGTGATGCGCGAGCAGAAGTTGGGGCGTATCGGTCATGATGCCGCCCCCGTCAGCAGGCCCAGATACGTCTTGGCCGATGTCATCGCCACATGAGCCTGCGGCAGATACGGATAGACCGTCATGTCGAGGCGGGGCGGTCGCCGTTCGATGCGGCAGAGCACCAAGTGCTTCACGGCATCGAAGCCGATTGCTCCACGCGCGATGGCATCGCGCACCGCGGCCGCGACCTCATCGGCGCGGAACACCTCCATCAGTCGCAGAACCTGGACGAACTCGCGCTTACCCTGCTTACCCATCCGGGCTTCAAGAAGTCGCCGCAGCGTGGCGAACTCCTCCGGCAATCGCCAGCCGGCCAGCGGTGCAGCCTGGTCAAGTGCATTGATCTTCTGCTCGATCAGCGCCAGGTAGTGCAGCGGCTCGAATATGAAGTCTTCCCGCTCGTAGGAGCGCGGATGACGGGCGATCACCTCCGCGCCGCATGAGATCGCCACCTCATGGACGTAACCGCGCACAAGAACATCGCGGTGACCGTAGGTCGTCGGCACCGAGTAGTCGTTGAGCCGGTAACGTACCAGCGACAGCGAGGAGACACTCGTGGCCACCTTCTCGCAGGCGTCGTAAGGCGCAGGCAGCGGCGTTTGCAACGCGGCAAGATCGCGATCAAGCCGCTTGCCAATCGTCCTGTCATGGCCGCGCAAACAGTCAGCCATTCGACGGCGGCAGCATTCCAACAGATGGGCGTTCAACGCTTCGAAGCTCTCGAACATCGGGATTGGCACGAGGAAGTTGCGTCGCGCATAGCCGACCAGTCCTTCGACTTTGCCCTTGTCGTTGCCTTTGCCAGGTCGGCCGAACCGGTCCTCGAACAGGTAGTGCGATTGCAGCTCGGTGAACACGCGCGTCCGTTGCCGCTTGCCGTCACCGAGGACGCGCGCCACCGCGATCTTGGTGTTGTCATACAGGATCGACTTCGGTACGCCGCCGAAGAATGCGAACGCTCGAACGTGGCCGTCGCAGAAGGCTTCCGTCGTCTCTGCCGGATAGCCGACCACGAAGCAGGCATCCGAGTGCGGCAAGTCAAAAGCAAAGAAGTGAATCTTGCGCTCTACGCCACCGATGATGCCGACGGCTTCACCAAAGTCTGCCTGGGCATGCCCTGGCGGATGCACCAGCGGCACGAACATCTCCTGTGTCCGCTGCCGCCAGCCGGCAACATAGTCCTTCACGATTGTAATGCCGCCTGTGAAGCCGTGTTCGTCCCGAAGTCGCTCGAAGATCCGCTTCGCCGTATGCTGCTGCTTCTTCGGTCGCGACTTGTCGTCTCCGAGAATGCCGTCGATCACTGGAATAAATCGATCAAGCTTCGGCTTTGCCGGCGGCTTCTTGCGCACGTAACCCGGCGGCACCGAGAACTTCATCATCTTGTTCACGGTCCGCGGATCGATCCCAAACCGACGGGCCGTCGCCCGCTCGCTCAGCCCCTCAATCCGAACTGCATGCCGCACCTTCAAATAGAGATCCACGTTCTTCATCCCCCGCCCTCTGCCGAATCGAAGGCAAAAGGCTATTGGCTGCCGGATTTTTACTCCGGCGCTACCGGAATACCCGGTCGCTTCAGTGAGGGATTATTGCTCCGGCGCTTACAGCTGTCGAACGCAACCGTCAGTCGCCCGCCCGGAACGGCCATGGTCGGCGGAGCCATCGCCATGGCGATTCTCG
>JBAUGC010000614.1:0-10426 GCA_049679485.1 Xanthobacteraceae bacterium | reverse complement strand
GATTGATCGCCCCAGCGCTGGAAATAAAGCCCGGCGATTTTGCCGAAAACGCCGGCGAAGCCGCCCTCGATGTCGGCCTCCTCGCGCACATATGACGCTTTCAGGAGGTTGCGGCCGATCTCGGCGGCGGGCGTCGTCGTCATCTGCTCAACGCCGACCACGAGCACAATGCGCGCGGACTTGGCCGCGATAGATTTGAGCCCCTGATGCACGGCGGCCGAACCCGTGGCACACGCGTTTTCGACGCGGGTCGCGCGTTTGAAGCGCAGATCGGGCGAGGCCTGCAGCACCAGAGAAGCGGTGAAATCCTGCGCCGAGAAGCCGGCGTTGAAGTGGCCGAGCACGATCTCATCGACGTCGCGCGCCTCAATCCCGGCGTCAGTCAGCGCTTCGCCCGCGACCTTGACGATGAGACTCTCGACGGTTTCGCCGGCAAGCTTGCCGAAAGGCGTATGCGCCCACCCCACAATGCATGCGGTCATAATCACTCCCTCGATGGCTTCTTTGCCGAAATTTGGTCGCTTTTCCTTGAGCTTTAACGCGGGTGGTGAATCGAGGCGATCAAATCGAGTCAATCCCAAGTACTGTCGCTCAATGATACCGGGATTCACCTTTGCGTTCGAGTGGTTCTTCGGCTTAGATAGTTAGGCTTGGATAGTTCGCTAACTGCGCTTCGGGAACCTTTTGTGAACATTTCGCGGCCTCATGTCGGTCCTCGGCCTAAGCCCGAGACGACTCCCGGGCCCGACCAACGAGCGGACCGCGACGCGTGAATCAATCACAGACTGTTCGAGTGCTGACGCTGGCTATCGCTCTTGGCCCGCTGGGTATGGTCGCCTTGCAGCCGACCCCGGCGCATGCCGGCGCGTCGATTCTGGTCGAGGCGGACACTGGTAAGGTGCTTCGCGCCGAGAACGCGAGCTATCCGTGGTATCCGGCTTCGGTGACCAAGCTGATGACCGCTTACGTGACGTTGCGCGCGGTCAAACAGCACCGGATCACGATGGACACGTTGTTCACGGTCTCGCGTAACGCCTCGGCGCAGTCGCCGACCAAGATGGGCTTCCCGCCGGGTACGCAGGTCACCGTCGACAACGCGCTCAAAATGCTGATGGTGCACTCGGCGAATGACATGGCGGTGTTGCTCGCCGAAGGCGTCGACGGCTCCATCGAGAACTTCTCCGAAGACATGACGAGCACGGCGCATTCACTCGGCATGACGGAATCGAATTTCGTCAATCCCAACGGCTTGCCCGCCGACGGCCAGATCACCTCGGCACGCGATCTCGCCATTCTCGCGCGCGCCTTGCTGCACGATTTCCCCGAATACGATTCGTACTGGCACATTCCTGCGATCAAGTTCGGCAGGCGCGTCATGCGCAACACCAATTCGCTGATCGGGCGTTATCCCGGTATCGACGGCATGAAAACCGGATTCATCTGTGCATCCGGATACAACGTCGTTGCCACCGCCACCCGCAACGGCAGGCGGCTGATTGCGGTCGTGCTCGGCGCGCCGTCGTCGCCGGCGCGGGCGGTGAAGGCCGCGGAGCTTCTGGAAGCCGGCTTCACCCATGATCGGCTGTCGTGGCTTACGCCGTCGCTGGGCTCAGTCGAGTCGCTTGCGCCGATCGAAGCGGCTCCGCCCAATCTGCATGAAGAAATATGCGGGCCGCATCGCAAGAAGCCGGCCACGGAAGAGGAAGAGTCAGCCGGTAGCGAGGAGAACAGCGCTGAAGCCGGCACGCCGTTCTCGGTGTTGCTCTCTAGCCTGCGGGCGCCGACGCGCAAGGGCGCGGCGCTCCTTTCCGAGCAGGGCCCCGTTGCGCCAATCGTCGTCTATACCGGGCCGACGCGCACCGCGGCTCAGATCGCGACGTTGAGCGCCATCGAGGAAGCGGCTCCTCATCACAAGAAAAAAGGCACCAAGACGGCAGCGAAGCCGGCCGAAGAGGAAGCCACGGAGACCAATTCCACGCACGGGAAAAACGGGGAACCGAAGGCCACTGACAGTAATAAGCCGAAGTCCAGATGGACACCGACGTCATCCTCTTCGCTCGCGACCAGCCCGCCTGCCGAATTGGAGGCCAAGCCCGCGGCCGACGCACCAAAGAAAAAGCCGCACAAAGCTGCCAAGGCGGATCCGGCAGTCAAGCCTGCGCCGGCCCAGTGAAGCAGCGCGGCGCGACAACAAATTTCGGCGTTTGAGCGCGCCGATTTTACCTGAAGTCAATTCGCCATCTTCAACGGCGCGTCGGTCACGTCCTGCAACGCCTCGAAGGTCAAGCCCGGCACCATGTCGCGGACGACGAAGCCGTCTTGGGCAATGTCAAGCACGGCGAGATTGGTATAGACGCGCTTGGCGGCGCCGGGGGCGGTCAGCGGGTAGGTACACCTGCGCATGACTTTGCTCGCGCCGTTCTTGGCGGTGTGCTCCATCAGGAGCCAAACCGCTTTGGCGCCGACCGCCAGGTCCATGGCGCCGCCGACCGACGGCATATCGGTGTCGGACATCGACCAGTTGGCGAAGTCGCCGTTTTCGGCCACCTGAAAAGCGCCGAGCACGCAGAGGTCGAGATGGCCGCCGCGGATGATGGCGAAGCTGTCGGCGTGGTGCATGTAAGCCCCGCCCGGAACCAGCGAGACGTATTTTTTACTGGCGTTGATCAGCCAGCGGTTGATCTTGTCGGGCTCCGGCGTAGGCCCCATGCCAAGGACGCCGTTTTCCGACTGTAGGATCACTTCGCGCTCCGGCGGCACGTAGTTCGCGAGCAACACCGGAATGCCAATGCCGAGATTGACGTAAAAGCCTTCGGGAATGTCGCGGGCGGCGCGCGCGGCGATTTGCTCCCGTGTCCATGGCGTGCACGTGGCCAAAACATTCGCATGCACGTTCATTCTAAAGCCTCCTACGTTATTGGCGGTTCGCCATACGGCACGTGCACCACGCGATTAACAAAAATCCCGGGCGTGACGATCTTCTCCGGATCGAGCGCGCCCAAGCCGAGAATGTGCTGCGCCTGCGCGATGGTCAACTTCGCCGCTGTCGCCATCACCGGATTGAAGTTTCGGGCAGACGACCGGTAGGTGAGGTTGCCCCAGCGATCGGCTTCCCACGCCTCGACCAGCGCGACGTCGCCGAAGAACGCCTCCTCCAGCACATATTGCCGGCCGTGAAATTCGCGCACCTCCTTGCCCTCCGCCAGCTTGGTGCCGACCGACGTCGGCGTGTAGAACGCCGGGATGCCGGCTCCGGCCGCCCGCATCCGTTCGGCCATAGTGCCCTGCGGCATCACCTCAAGCTCGACGCGGCCGGCGCGGTAGAGCTCCTCGAACACCACGGGATCGGTCGTGCGCGGGTACGAGCAGACGATCTTGCGTACCCGGCCGACCTCCATGAGCCGCGCCAGGCCGACGTGACCGACGCCGGCATTGTTGGCCACGACGGTCAGCTCCTTCGCGCCCTGTTCGATCAGGCCGTAGATCAGCGCGTTCGGCTGGCCGATGCTGCCGAAGCCGCCGATCAGCACCACCGAGCCATCGCGGATTCCCGCCATTGCCTCGGCCATGGTCTGTACGATTTTGTTGATCATTGATTCCCATCCCTCCCGTTATCCCTGAGGCGCCAGCCAACCGATCCGGCCCGAAGCGGCGTGCCCGATGGCAAGCTTCGCGAGCCTCGAAGGGTGAACGGCCGCAGCGCCTGAGACCTCGCGTGGTAGCCGATGCCCCAGCCCCGATTTTGTTTGCCTGACGATTTGCAACCTCGGCCAGGATTGGCTTCGGGTCACCACCGAGGGCGGTGATGCTGTCGAAAGGACCGAGCCGCATTAGGCCATCTCGTCGAGTAATTTCAATAACCTAGCCAGAAAATCGGCGATTTGAAACCATGCCCTGGTGTGAAGCCGGGTAACGCTGGGAGCCCATCCTCAATCTTTAGTTAACCCTATAGAACGATGATGAAGTGGCGGCTCGCGGAAGTAGCCATTCGCACCGCCAAGGATCGCCCAAATGGGTTCGGATACGCCGGCGATGACCGCGCAACTCGGTTTCTTCAAGGAAATCGACGGCACCATCACCGGCGCCTCGCTTGACCGCCGCGGCGAAATTCTGCGCAAGATTACCGATCTATTCGTTGCCGGCTCGCGTGACTTCGCCGGCGAGGACATTTCAATATTTGACGATGTCTTCGTTCGACTCGTAGCCAAAATCGAACAATCCGCCCGGGAATTGCTGGCGAAACGTCTGGCCCGGATCCCAAATTCGCCGCCGCAGATTATTCGCGCTCTGGCGTTCGATGACACGCTCAACGTGGCCGGGCCGGTGCTAACACAATCCGCGCAGCTCGATGACAAGACCCTTGTCGAAATCGCGAAGACAAAAGGTCAGGGTCATATGCTCGCCATCTCGCAGCGCGCATCCCTGAACGAGCCGGTGACGGACGTGTTGGTGGAGCGGGGCGATCGGGAGGTCTTGATCAGCGTTGTCGATAACTTCGGTGCAATTATTTCCGACAGCGGATTTTCGACGCTTGTCCACAGGTCCGAAGGCGACGACATGCTCGCTGACCTGGTCGGCTCACGGCCCGAAATTCCCGCGCCTTTGCTCGGCGCTCTGGTCGCGAAAGCGTCGCTGGCCGTTCGGGCCAAACTCGAGGCCGCACATCCGGAGGCCAAAGCGGAAATCCGCCGGGCGGTTGCGGAGGCTGCTGACCGCGTCGAAGCGCAAATTGCTTCGCCCTTGTTCGACTACACCGCCACTACGGCAGCGATCGAGAGCCTGAAGCAGTCCGGGAAACTCGACGAGAGCGCGTTGGCATCATTCGCAAAAAGCGGCTCCTACGCAGAGGTCACTGCCGCGTTGGCGATTATGTGCGATGTACCGCTCCAATTCGTTGAGCGGGCCATGGCGCGGGACCAGTCGGAAAACCTGGTGGTCCTCGCCAAGGCAATCGGTCTGTCGTCGTCCACGCTCAATGAAATTCTGTTGCTGCGCGCCAAGAAGGGCTTCCTCGCCCAAGGTGAGATCGCTCAGCGGTTGGCACGTTTTAATCGTCTGCAATCCGGCACAGCGCAAGAAATTGTGCGGCTGCATCGAACGCGTGCGCAGATAAACCCATCCATGCCGAAGTGATCGCGCCGTCCGCGTCACTCGATGCGCTCATTGAACGTGACCGATTCACGCCGGCTTGAACATCGGCACCGGCGGGCCGTCCTCGGTTTCCTTGAACACGACCGTGACCGGCTGCCCGATGCGCACCGTCTCGAAATCGCAATCGACGATATTGGTGAGCATGGTCGGGCCCTCGGCGAGCGTCACGTGGGCGATCACGTAGGGCTCCTTGACGCGGCGCATGAAGCTGAACGTGTAGATGGTGCCTTTGCCCGAGGCTTCGCGCCATTCGACCTTGTCGCTGGTGCAAAACGGGCAGATCGCCCGCGGATACCAGTGCGCTTTGCCGCACGCCGTGCAGACCGGAATCATGAAGCGGCCCGCGCGCGCGGCATTGAAGAACGCCTCGCTCTCGGTGTTCACGACGGGCGGAGTGAGCTTGCGGGTCATTGCCTCACTCCCGTTCCATGATCAGGGTGGCGCTGCCGTGGCGGGTGGCGAGCTGGAACCCGGTGCCCTGCGCCAGCGCCAGATTGCAATTCTTCACCTGCACTGCGGGATGCGCCTCGCCGCGCAGCTGACGTACCGCCTCGATGATCTTGGTCATGCTGCCGCGGTTGGCCGGATGATTGTTGCACAGTCCGCCGCCATCGGTGTTGAACGGAAGCTTGCCGATGCCCGAGATCAGATTGCCGTCGGCGACGAATTTTCCGCCGGCGCCCTTGGCGCAGAAGCCGAGATCTTCGAGCTGGATGACGACGGTGATGGTGAAGCTGTCGTAAATCGAGGCGTATTTTATGTCGGCGGGGGTAATGCCGGCTTCGGCAAATGCAATCGGCCCGGAGCGTGCTGCGCCGGAGCTGGTGAGATCGAACTTTCCACCGGCGAGATGTTTCACCGCTTCGCCGGCGCCGATGATTTTCACCAGCGGCCGGTTGAGCTTCTTCGCAATCTCCGGGCTTGCCAAAACCAGCGCGCCGCCGCCATCGCTGATGACACAGCAATCGAGCCGGTGTAGCGGGTCGGCGATCAGCGGCGAGTTGACGACGTCTTCGACGGTCACGACCTCGGGCAGCATGGCGCGCGGATTGTGTTGCGCGTGATGCGAGGCAGCTACCTTGACCCAGGCCAGCTGTTCGCTGGTGGTGCCGAACTCGTACATGTGACGCATGGCGCACATGGCGTAGCCGTTGGCGGTGGTGATGGCGTAAGACACTTCGTATCCCGCCTCCGGCTGATCCGCCGGGCGGGCGCGGGGCGCGGTGCCGGTCGCCATGCCTTCGCTGCGCGGACGTCCGGCAAGCGTAATCAGCGCCACGTCGCATTTGCCGGCGGCGATCGCTTCGGCCGCGTGCGAGGCGAGTGTCACATACGACGTGCCGCCGAGCTCGGTGGACTCGGCGTGGCGGACTTTCAGGTTCATATATTCGATCATCGACGCCGGCCCGGGGCCGGGCGCATCGCCGGAGCAGAAATACCCGTCAACATCCTCGCGGGATAGCCCGGCATCCGCGAGGGCCCCGAGCGCCACCTCGGCGTGGAGCTGCGCCACCGTCTTGTCAGGCGCGTGCCGTGTCGGATGCTCGAAGGCGCCGGCGATATAGGCCTTGCCCTTTACGCTCATACCGGGAATTCCCCCTTTGTCGCGGGGCGGAACCTTATCGGTCTCCGCCGCAGGCTCCAACATCCACTCTTGCATGTATCCGGCTTTCGGACGGCATGGCTCTTGCGTTAGAACGTGGCGAGGTTTCAAGCATGAAGCGTGCGCACGAAGTCAGAGCCGCTGGCCACTGGGACGCCGCCAGCGCCATCGATTCCGTCACGCTCGATGCCCATGAGCGCCATCGCCGGCGCGTCGTTTTGAGCGGCGAGGGCGGCACGCGATTTTTGCTCGATTTGCCGCAAGCCACGGCCCTGCATGACGGCGACGGCCTGGTCCTTGACGATGGCGCCATCGTCCGGATTGTCGGCCGGCCGGAGCCGCTCGTCGAGATCGCGACGGCGAATGCGCATGAGTTGGCGCGGCTCGCCTGGCATATCGGTAACCGCCACATCGATGTACAGATCGTCGGCGACCGGCTGCGGATCCGGCGCGACCACGTGATCGAGGACATGCTGCGCGGCCTTGGCGCGCGGCTGTCGCCACTGGAAGCAGCCTTCGATCCTGAGCATGGTGCTTACGATCATCACGTGGATGGACGCGAGCACGGCCACGGCCATCATCATGGCCACGACCATGACTAGGGCGTTGCTCCGCTCATCCCCGCGTAAGCGAGGCTCGCGCAAGCGAGTGAAAAATCCTGCTGCCCGCCTGCGCGGGAATGAGCCGATGGAACCCGCAGCGCTTTACCGCCTGATGGCTTGGCTGTCGCCGGCCTATCCGGTCGGCGCCTTCTCCTATTCGGGCGGTATCGAATGGGCGGTCGAAGCCGGCGACATCAAGAATGCCGAGACGCTGCGGGCGTGGCTTGAGGTGATGCTGAGTGACGGCGGCGGCTTCTCCGACGCCGTGTTTTTCCTCCACGCCTATCGTGCTGTTACCGCCAACAACGATCCCGGCTTGCGCACCGTCGCGGAGCTTGCTGCGGCCTTCGTGCCGTCGAAGGAACGTTTTCTGGAAACGACCGCGCAAGGCCGCGCCTTCCTCGAAGTCACGCGGGCAGCGTGGTCTTGCGCGGCGCTCACGCATTTTACCGATATTTGGAATGGACCGATCGCGTTGCCAATCGCCGTCGGTGTCGCCTGTGCCGGCCACGGCATCCCGTGCGAGGCGGCGCTGCACGCGTTCCTCCATGCGCTCGCGGCCAACTGGATATCTGCGGGTGTGCGGCTCATCCCTCTCGGCCAGACTGACGGCCAGCGCGTGCTTGCCGCGCTGGAAGCAACGATTTTAGATACTGCAAAGCGCGCGTTGGCGACGCCGCTTGAGGAAGTCGGCACTTGCGCCTTGCGCGCCGACGTCGCAAGCATGCGGCACGAGACCCAATACACGCGATTGTTTCGCTCTTGAGTGCCGCGAAATCAGCAAAAAAAACTGGCGCTGAGCGGTTTGCACGCTTGGCATCCCCGACAAAAGGCCGCACACCTTTCATCATCTTGCCGACATCATTGATGGTAGAGCTTTGTCGGATGCCTGTTTTGGCGTGAGGATATGCAGCCCGGCCGAGTGAAAAACCTGAAAGTCATCGCGTTGTGCCTGGCGGTGCTTGGCATGATGTGCGGTACGGTCGCCTATTCGCCGACATTGTACCGGATGTTTTGCGCCGCGACCGGCTACGGCGGTACAACGCAGAGGGTGCTTGCCGATACGGCGACAGTTTCGGGGCAGACCGTAGCGGTCGAGTTCGACAGCAATGTCGCGCCCGGCTTGCCGTGGCGGTTCGAACCGGTGCAGCGCTCGGTCACGGTGCATCTCGGCGAGCAGAAACTGGTATTCTTCACCGCCGAAAATACCGGCAATGAGGCGATGGTCGGCCACGCCACCTTCAACGTGACGCCGCAGCCGAGTGGGATTTATTTCAACAAAATCCAATGTTTTTGCTTCAGCGAGGAGCGGCTCGACGCGCATCAGAAGGTCGAAATGCCGGTGGTCTTTTATGTCGATCCGGCGTTCGGCAAGGATCCGGAAATGCGCGGCGTATCGACGATTACGCTCGGGTATACGTTTTTCCGTTCCGCCAAGCCCGCGAACGCAAAGGATATGTCGCGCTTTCTCGCCGACGCCACGC
This sequence comes from Xanthobacteraceae bacterium, assembly GCA_049679485.1. GTDB lineage: Bacteria > Pseudomonadota > Alphaproteobacteria > Rhizobiales > Xanthobacteraceae > BOG-931. Next base: position 1,586 of record JBAUGC010000614.1, on the reverse strand, counting down.
CGGATCCCGCGCGCGGCCGCGCCTTATTCAGCGAGCGATGCAGCGCCTGCCACACCTTCGATCGCAACCTGATCGGCCCGATGCTTACCGGCGTGGTCGGCCGTCAGGCCGGCGCCGCCGCAGGATACGACTATTCGCCGGCGCTCAAGAATGCCGGCCTGGTTTGGTCGAAGGACAATCTCGATCGCTGGCTGGCCGATCCGAAGGCCTTCATACCGGGTGCAAAAATGCCGATCCGGGTTCTCGATGCTCCCTCGCGCCGAGACATTGTGGCCTATCTGCAGAAGCAAAGCCGGCGAGCTGGCGACCGTGGCTCAGGGTCCTAGAGCCGATTACCTCCTTGCTACCCCCCCGCTGCACAGCACCTTGTTGTTTTGGTGCCGGTCGCCGCGTAAAATTGTATGGGCTTGATACGGTCACCGATGCGCGCAAATCGATATGGCGCGCGCGCGTCGCCACAGTTAGAGTTACGTTGGCAATTCCTCAATTTGCAACAGGGGGAACAGCAATGGCAAAGGCGCATCGCGGTCTTGACGGCCGCCACCGGGACAAGAGCGGCAGGATCGAGAAGAAGCACGGCAATACCAGGGTGGGCTCGCTCCGCAAGGAATACGGCGCGATCTTCGCCGAGGGCCACCGCAAGGACATGATGCTTAAAACGCTGCTCAAAAAGACCGGATCGGAGTCGTTGCACGACTATCTGAAGCATCACCACAAATAGTGGGCGAGGCTCAGCCCGCTTTCTTTCCGGCATAGACCGTCCGCAGGAATGCCGTCATCGTCAGGCCCTGCACCACAATGGTGAAGATGACCACCGTGTAGGTGACGACAAGGAGTTCGGTGCGCCAGGCGGAGTTGGGCAACGTCAAGGCGAGCGCAATCGAAATGCCGCCGCGCAGGCCCGCCCAGGTGAGTACCGCCGTATCCCGGGCTTTGTTGCGCAGGCTTTCACGCGTCAGGAAAAGCGGCACCGCGACGCTGACAGCGCGCGACAGGACCGCGAGCGGAACAGCGAACGCGATCGGCAACAGCTCAATGGGCCGGATGATCAGAGCGAGAAGTTGCAGCCCAATGAGCAGACACAGCATCAAGTTCAGTAACTGATCGAGCAGAGACCAGAAGCCGGCCAAAGCGGTGCGCGCTTCCGCTTCCTCGAAGGACCGCACCGCGCGTGACCCGATGCACAATCCGGCGCTGACCACGGCGATCGGGCCCGAAAGTTTAAAGATATCGGCCAGGCGGTAGCTCCCCAGCACCAGCGCGAGCGAGATCAAGAGTTGCAGGCCCTGGTCGTGGACGCGTCGCAGGAGCAGGACAGCGGCCCAGCCGGTGATGAGTCCAAGCCCGGCGCCGCCTGCGATTTCGCGGCACAAGGCCAACAGCACATGCCCGTGACCAAGCACCAGCGTGTTACCCTCTGTGACGCCGAGCGCCAGCAAGAACAACACCACGCCGGCGCCGTCGTTGAACAGGCTTTCGCCGACAATGGCGGCGCGCAGTCCGGACGGCAGAGCCACTTTCTGCAACAGATTTTCCACCACGACCGCGTCGGTCGGGGCGAGAATGGCGCCCAGCACGAAGCACCA
>JBAUGC010000613.1:0-2928 GCA_049679485.1 Xanthobacteraceae bacterium | reverse complement strand
CGGCTGGAGTTACCAGCACGATGTCGGCCGCAAGGCCATGGAAAAGGCGCTTGCCGGCAAGGTCGAGACAACGTTTCTCGAGAATGTTCCCGAGGGCCCCGACGCGGAACGCTCGATCGAGCAGCTCGCGCGGAGCGGTCACAAGCTGATTTTCACCACCTCGTTCGGCTTTATGGATGCAACGCTCAAAGTCGCGAAAAAATATCCGAACGTGTTCTTCGAGCACGCCACCGGCTTCAAGCGCGCCAAGAATGTTAGTACTTATGCCGCGCGGTTCTATGAAGGCCGCTACATCCAGGGCCAGATCGCGGCCAAGATGTCGAAGACGGGTATCGTCGGCTATATCGTCTCGTTCCCGATCCCGGAAGTCATCTCCAACATCAACGCGACGATGCTGGGTGCGCAGTCCATCAGGCCGGATATGAAGTTCAAGATCATCTGGGTTAATTCCTGGTTCGATCCGGGCAAGGAAGCCGACGCCGCCAAGACACTGATCGATCAGGGCGCCGACATCCTTACCCAGCACACCGATTCGCCGGCGGCCACGCAGGTGGCCGAGCAGCGCGGCATTCACTCCTTCGGCGAATCGTCAGACATGATCAAGTTCGGCCCGAAGGCTCAACTAACCGCCGACACCGACTATTGGGGCGGCTACTACACCAAGCGCGCCCAGGACGCGCTCGACGGCAAGTGGAAGTCGGAAGATACTTGGGGCGGGCTCGATTCCGGAATGGTCGTCATGGCGCCCTACACCAACATGCCTGATGACGTGAAGAAGATGGCGATGGCGACCGAAGAGTCCATCCGGTCCGGCAAGCTCCATCCCTTCAAGTGCCCGATCGTCGATCAGGACGGCAAAACGGTGGAATGCAAGGGCGGCGACCACCTCGATGCCGGCCAGATCCTGAGCATGAACTTCTATGTCAAAGGCATCGACGACAAGATTCCGGGGAAGTAATTCTCCGTCGTCTTCGATCTGAGAACGCGATGGCCGGGCTCGTCCCGGCCATCGACGTTTTCGCGACGTAGACTCACAACCGCGAAACCGGATCCGTATGGGCGGGATCGAGTTCGATCGCCGGCGTTCATTGAGCGTGGTTCAGCTTAATTTCGGTACGAAGGGTCGATCCGGTCAAGCTTTCGCAGCAGCGCCGGCCAGGCGAGCGCACCGCCGGCCTCATGCGTTACCGTTGCGGCTTGTTGCCGACCGGTCTCGATGATTAGCGGATCAATGGGGACGAGTTCGCCGCCGCCAGCTTGCGCGCGGACCTGAATCGTGCAGGCAGCTTCGAACGTGTACAGGAGCAGAAATGCATCTGGCACATTGTCAGCGACGGTGATCAAACCGTGGTTGCGAAGCATCAGGCAGCTGTTCGCGCCGAGGTCCCGCACGAGCCGCGGCTTCTCGTCGTCGCGCAACGCCACGCCTTCGTAATCGTGGTACGCCAGCGACGAGAGCACGAAAATGGATTGCTGCGAGATCGGCAGCAGGCCTCGTCTTTGAGCCGACACAGCGGCGCCGTTCAGGCTGTGCGCGTGGAGCACGCACTTGGCGTCCTCGCGTGCCGCATGGATGGCGCTGTGGATGGTAAAGCCCGCCGGATTGATCTCGTAAGGCGAGGCCATGACCTTCCCGCCATCGAGGTCCACTTTGACCAGGCTGGAGGCTGTGACCTCATCGAAGGTCATGCCGTAGGGGTTGATCAGGAAATGATGGTCGGGCCCCGGGACCCGGGCAGACAGATGCGTGAAAATGAGATCGTCCCATCGAAAATGCGCGACCAGCCGATAGGCGGCCGCGAGCGCTACACGCTGCTGCCATTCTTCGGGTGACACCTGATGCCGGACACTGGTCGGTGATTGCTGCTTTGTCATCGTTAGCATGGTCGTGGCTCCCATGTTTTCGCAACGATCGGGATTGATCGTCGTCCGGCGGATTGACATTTCGATCCGCCAATGTAGACATTGACTATATTTAAATGTAGTCAGTGTCAATATGCCGGGAACGTTCGTGCCGAAAAGAAAACGCCTCGCCGCCCCACAGCCGTATCATCACGGCGACCTCCGTCGCGCGCTGATCGACACGGCGCTGGAACTGGTTACCGAGGAACAAAACTGGACTTTCTCGCTCAGAGAGTTGGCCCGCCGCGCCGGGGTGAGCCACCAGGCGCCCTACAACCATTTCCCTGAGAAGCAGGATCTTCTCGCCGCCGTTGCCGTCGTCGGCTTCGAAAGACTACGTGACGGCATGCTGCGCGCCATGGCTGGAATCGACGCTCCGGAAGCGCTCGTCGATGTGATTGGCCGAACCTATGTGCGCCTTGGACTCGAAAACCCCGCACTCTACCGGCTAATGTTCGGTGCGGCGCTTGCCGACGCTGGTCCCGGCGATCGCCCAACGATTGCCAGATCGGCTGGCGCCGGGGCCCGAGCGGTGCTGGAAGAAGTCATCGAGCGCGGAGCCCGCTCCGGGGCTTTTGCCGTCTCGGCCGGCAGCCGGGAGGACCAGATCCTGGCCGCACACGCGTTCTGGTCCGCCGTTCACGGCCTGACCATGCTGGTGATCGACGATCTTCTGGCACCCAACGTGTCGGCAGAAAAGTTGATCGAAAGGCTGCTGCGCACGCAGATCAACGGTCTGCGACGGGCTTGACCCTGGAGCGGACTTGATCCCGGCGGTAGCCATCGGGCTTCGGCACGCCCGACTGATCGTCTCGTCGGGTCGATGGATTCAAACTTCAGGGTCGCCCGAATCGCCATCCACCGATATTGACATCGCCTACATTCCGTGTATCTACATGTTGTCGATGTCTACATACGAATGAAACCCGTCGCTCTGCAACCCAAACCCAAAGGAGTTCGTCATGCCCCATTTGCAGCTCGATGTCGGAGCGAAGTATCCGCCGGCGGTGAAGCGCGATTTAGCGC
>JBAUGC010000612.1:0-11225 GCA_049679485.1 Xanthobacteraceae bacterium | reverse complement strand
CGCTGTTCGATCCCAGAAAAATCCGGAGGCCGATGTATTGGCGAGAGCATCCCGCAGCGACGGCGCTTCAGCGCGCGCCATGCTCATAGACTTTCACGAATTCGCCGAGCGTAACCGGAAAATAAGCATCTTCGGCGGCCGTGAACGGGTCGATGCCCAGCGTATCTTCAAGCCGCGCGACGAGTACCGCAAAACCGAGCGAGTCGAGGCCGCAATCCGCCAGTACGAGATCCTCTTTAAGCGGCGCCAGGATCTTGCCGTGCTCCCGCGCCACCCGTTCCATCTGTTCGAATATGGTTAATTTTACCGACATTGTCGGATTTACCGTTTGTAACTGCAATTCAGTATATTCCCGCCAAACTTACGATCAAGTTCATGAACTACTCGTGGTCAACGCGAATAATCCCCCCATGACAGGCTTGCGCTGCCGTCAAATCGACGGGGCCGATATTGACGCGGTCGCGACACTTCTGACGCGGGGATTTCCCGTCCATAATCGCCAGTTCTGGCTCAATGCGCTGGGACAGCTCACCCTGCATGCGCCACCGCCGGGATTGCCGAAATACGGATACCTTCTGGAAAGCGACGGCACGGTCGTTGGCGCGATCCTTGTTATCTGCTCGAAGGTGCGCGCGCACGACACGGTCGCAACACGCTGCAACCTGTCGAGCTGGTACGTCGAACCTCCGTTCCGCGCCTATGCACCTCTGCTTGTCTCGCAAGCGTTACGATACAAGGACGTCACGTACACGAACGTATCGTCCGCGCCGCACACGCGGCCCATCATCGAAGCCCAGGGATTTTCGCGCTATAGCGAGGGCATCTTTGTTGCGGTCCCTGCACTGCAGGGACCGTTCGGCGATCCGGCGATTGAAGTCCTGGATGCCCGGCAGCGGCCCCGCGTCGCGTTCGATCCGTGCGACCAGGAGATGTTGCAGCAGCACGCGGCGCATGGCTGCATCAGTCTGTGGTGCGCGACGCCCGAATACGCTTACCCGTTCGTATTCCGCCCGCGGCTGGTCAGAGGCTTCGTACCCTGCCCGCAACTGATTTACTGTCGTGACGTGGGCGAGCTTGTGCGTTTTGCCGGACCGGTTGGACGCGTACTAGCGCGTCACGGCGTGCCGCTTGTCCTGATCGACGCCAATGGCCCGATACCGGGTCTGCTCGGGTGGTTCGGCCGCGGCAGGATGCCGAGATATTTCAAAGGCCCGCAGCGTCCGAGGCTCGGTGATCTCGCTTATAGTGAATACGCCCTCTTGGGTGTCTAGCCGCTCCGCGGCGCTCAAACTTTCCCGGAATCAAAGCGGTCATCCCCTGCGTGAAATTTGGGCATTTGACTCTGTTTGATTTTATTTTAGACTTAAAGGGGTTTTACGACGCTCTAAAGGCGTTTCGCCATGAGCATGCATACCCCCGGTCTCACCGTCCGCCCTTCCAACCGGGACATCTCCGCTGACAGCCTCACCAAGGCTGCGCTTCAGATCGCCGATAGCCGATCTTTAACCGCGTTGCGCGACGCACTTTTTGATCACGCCGATGCACTAATCGGCAGCGTGGCGATGGGCCTCTACATGTTCGATCGCGCCGAACAATTGCAGTACATCTCGAGCCGCCTCGCGCCGCAAGGCTTCCTTGACGAATACGAGCGTGAATACTGCAGGTCCGACACCATGCTCGACTGCATCGTGTCGCAGGGCCGTACCATCGACGGCTTTCATTTCCACGGCCCGGAGCGCTGGCGACACAGCGGCAATTACGAAATCCTGCACGGGTGGGGCTTCTATCACAATATGGGAGGCGCACTCGTCGTCGATGGCCGCGTCGCCGGCGCGTTATTCGTGGCGACTGCGCACGACGCCGAACCCTTCGAAGAGGCCCACGTCAATCGCCTCGATTTGATGTGCCGGGCGGGCTCGCTCGCACTTGCGGCGATGCGTGGACGCGAGCGTCTGCGATGCGAACTGGCAAGCGCCTCGTCCGACGACGGGCGCGATTTCCTGCATGTCGACGGGGACTGGTCAGGTCCTGCGAAAGCGTTTGACGACGACCGTCCGATTGACCGGTTGCCGGCGCGCTCGCGCGAGGTGGCGCGGCTGCTGTGTCAGGGGCGTCCCAATAAAGCGATTGCCAACCATCTCGGCATTTCGGTCTACACTGTTAAGGAGCACGTGCAGAATTTGTGCAGGCGTTTTGGCGCAGTCAACCGCACCGATCTCGTCCATCGCCTTCTGATCGCTTCCTGATGGCGGCTTAACGTGCGGCCAATTGGTTATGTCAAAAAGCGCAGCCTGCCCCGCTACGGCGGGACAGGCTGTCTTCGTTTCAAAAGTCCGGCGTCAGCGAGCCGATGCCGGAGCGTGGACGCTTCCCGCCGAAGGCTCCCGCGCGAGGACCAGCAAAACAAGAAGCACAATCACCTCGCATATTGTGTAAGCAACAAAGGCCCAGGCGAACGAGCCCGTGATATTGATGACCGCACCCATCAACGACGGCGACAGGAACGTCGCGAACACACCTATGACCTCGGCGTAGCCAATCGCCGCCGGCACGATCCGGTCGGGATATTTCTGGCTCAGAAGGCTGAAGATCGCACCTCCGCTGAAGACGGCCGCGCCGCTAAGCGACGCGATCAGCAGCAGCGGACCGAAGCCCATGGGATTGACGGCAGTCAGTACGAAGGACAAGCCGACGAGCACGCCCAGGAACGCGCCAAACTTGAGAATGGCGGGCCGATTGTCGAGCCAGTCAGTGACATAACCACCGATCGTCAGGAACACCACCTGCGACAGACCCATGGCCGTTCCCACCAGCGCCGCGTAACCGACCGGCATGCTCTGGACCTTGATGTAGGTCGGAATGACCCAAGTCGCGGTCCCGGACAATGCGAACGTACAGCCGCCGATGCCCAGCGCGCCGACGTAGACCCACCTTGATTTGAAAATTTCCCAAAGCGAGGTGTTCGTGGAAGTCGCAGGCTTCGCCGTCTCCCAGACGAAGTCCTTGATGCCGATGTCCTGCGGATTGTCGCGTGCCCAAATCAGATCCAGCACGCCGATCACCAGCGTCAAGACGGCGAGAACACCGAAGAAGGTCCGCCATCCAAACGCCAGCGTCAGCGGGATGCCGATCGCGAAATCCGCCGTGATGGCCAAACTGTATGCGGCGAGGATGATGCCCATGATGGAGGCGCGGCGTGACTCGGGCCACCAGCCGACCATGAGCTTGATGTTTCCGGTCCAGACCGCCGCATCAAAAAAGCCGATGATGATGCGCAGCACCACGAGCTCGGCGAAATTCTGGACGAACACCTGGATCGCCATGCCGATGCCGCTGCCGATCAGTCCGATGACCAGCATCTTGCGCGAGGTCATGGTGCGGCTGACCGGCGACCAGAAGAACATGCCAAGCCCGTAGGAGATGGCGAAAATGCCTTGGGCGAAACCCGCCTCCCACGGCTGGAGCCCAATGTCCGGCGAAACGAAGGCCAGCACTGCGGCGAAACCGTACCAATCCGCTGCCAGGAAGATCTCGGCCAGAATGGCCAGCGCAAGAATGCCCCACTGCCAGTTCTTGATACGCGACCGCTCAGTTTCAGTGATCGTGGTCATCGACATGACTTTTCCTTTCGCTAAGAAATCCATTCAAGACCGTTCTGCGGCCCTACGCTTTTTGTCCCGGGGGTATGCGATCGTTGCACTTTGCACTCGATTGCGCGGGCCAAGACCTGTGCGGACAGCTCGCGTTCATGATTTCGGCGGCAGGAAGTTGACTTCGTATTGGGCGGAAATGCGCACGACTTCGTTGGGATCGGTCAGGTTGTGCAACTTGTCAAACAACGCACGAAGCTTGCGTGCAGGCGCGACCCAGAACAGGCACTTCACCGGCGCCGTGGAATTGTTGAACAAGCCGTGGGCTCGGTTCATGGGCAGCCGGATCAAATCGCCCGGACCGGCGCTTCCCTGGACGCCTTCGAGCTCCAGATCGAGCTTGCCTTCGATTATGTAGATAAATTCGTCCTGGGTCGGGTGAATATGCGGCGGCACGAAACTGCCGGGCGGCAACAGCGCATGCCAGCCCATTGACGCGTCGGATTCTTCCTTGAGCGTGTAGGTTTGGCCAAGAACGTTCCAAACCGTGCCGTTGAAGCCCTCGTTCGCGCGCGTCACTCCGGCTGGCAATTCAATCATCGTTGGCTTCCTCTGCTTGTAACGTCAGGCATCATGCCGCCAAAAACTCGCTGACGATGTCGGTGGCCGACGGCGTTTCCTCGAACACCAGATGCCCGGTTTTTGAAACCAGCTTCAGGTGCCCGTCGGGAAGTAGATCCATCCACGTGTCCGCTTGTGCCGTCGGACGCATGCGATCGACTGAGCCCCAGAGCAGCAGCGCCGGAACGGCGATCCGGTGCAGCCAGCGCGCAAGCTTTGGATTTCCTTGCGAATTGTTGCGGACGAGCTGAGCGTAAGCACCGATCTCGCGGCCTAAACGAGCGTCGAACGCCGGGTCCGGTACTTTCGGGAAATAGCGCAGGACCACCGCGGGATCGTTGGCCAGATAGGACGGCAGCTCCGGCGGGGTAATCCCGGATAGCTCGGGTGCCCGCGCCTTCTCGACAACAAGGCCCGCGGGAGCAACCAGCACGAGCCGGCGCAGGCGTTGCGGCTGGCGGATGGCAAACTCGGCCGCCAGCCATCCTCCAAGAGAGAAGCCGCCAAGGTCGAATTTGGTCAGACCGAGGCGATCGAACAGGTCCATGTAATGCAGGACATAGTCTTCGACGGTATCGAGCCAGGGGTCGTCGCCCGAGTCGCCGAAATTCGGGTTGTAGGGAATAATAACCTTGCGGCGCGCGGACAGGGCGCGGGCAAATTCGAAGCCGGTGAACGTTCCAGTGCCGTGCAGGAAAACAAAATCCGGCCCGCTGCCGATTGAATGAACGACTGTCTTGACGCCGTTGATGTCGTACTCGGCGCGCGCGAATCCGGTCATGTCGACGGCGGGCTTTACGTCCGCTTCGCTCATGCCAGCGTTCCCCAGCTCGGTGAACCGGCCGTTGCCGCTGTCATCCGACGACTCCAAACACCGTCCACTGCGAGTCGGGGGCGGGAAGGCCGAGCAGCGCACGGCCGACTTCCTCCATGATCTGGTCCGCCATCAGGATATGTTGCGTCCCCGAATGGATATCGCGATAGAAGCGCTGCATGGTGGTGTTGCGAAGCGATGCGCCACGCGCGGCGCGATGGGCGAATGTACTCACGTCGGAAATCACGTCGTGAACGTGACGCAGCGAGAGCTTGATCATGGTCATTTGGTCAAGCGATGGAGCCTCGCCACGGCCGCATGTCTCGGAGACACTGCGCCAAGTCTGGTAGACCAGCGCATGCGCCGCCCGGAACCGCCCCTCCGCTTGGGCGAACTGAAATTTGAAGCTCGCGCTGTCGCTCGACTTGCCGAAGGCATCGGTGCGCTCAACGATCACTTTGACGAGTTCGTCGAGTATCCGGCGGCCGACGCCGATTGCCCAGCTTGAATGCGCCCAGGCGCTCCAACCGGCGAGGCCCAGCATGCCCTGGATGCCGCCGCGGCGCGGCGCGCCGATGTCGAAGTCGTATGTCCTGTAACCCGGGACGAATAGCTCCCGCCCGTCGGCCAGTTCGTAGTCGAAGCTGCCAGTCGCCCGCAGACCGAGCACGTCCCAGTTACCGAGAAGCTTGATGGTCGAACGGGGATGATGGGTGATAACGACCTTGGGCTGCCCGTTCGGTTGGATCACCATGTCCTTGCCCGACGGATCGGTGACGAAACAGCCGGTATGGATCCATTCGGCGTGAGTAATCGCGCTGCCATAGGCCCAATGGCCGCTGATCATATAGCCGCCGTCGACCGGCCGGGCAAAACCGCGTGGCACGCCGTTGCCGGCAATTGTGATGTCCACGCCGTTGCGGAAGACTTCGGCGATGCCCGGATCTTCGATGTAGATGGCCATCGTCATGCCTTCCATATTGTTGACGACGGTGCACCAGCCGGCCGAAGCATGGGCGTAGGACAGGCGCTCAACAATCTGCATCGCGTCGAACGGCGACAGTTCGGGTCCGCCGACCGCCTTCGGAAATAGCATCGTATAGATGCCGGATTTGCGCAGCGCATCGACAACGTCGTCGGTCATATGGCCGACGCGCTCCGCTTCGTCCGCCCGCTGTTCGATCAGGGGCAGCAGCGCGTCGACACGAGCGTGAAATTCGGCAACCGGCGCGTCGGCAGTTCGCTCCGCGCGCATCAGGCTTAGATTCGTCATCCACATCCTCCGAAGCGTTGCAGCCGTGCCCGCGGTGGGAAAGTCTGGGGGCGCGGCCGGAGTGTGGGGCACACCGCCGCGCCCTGCGCCGGAGCAATGCGATGACTTGCACCGGCGCATTTCGTGCTAAAGCGCGATCAGCCTGATCGAAATGCGCTTCTGCCAGAACGGATTGGAAAACCGACCAGCCCCAACGGTCAGCGTCCTTCCAATCTTTTGCGGATAGGGAGTTTCCGAGCAGGGCTGACGGCTGACAACCCCCTCAAAAGAGGGGTACAGAAGACTGATGACGGCGTCAGACCGCCAGCGCTTTGCGCACGGCCGCCGGCCAGTCCGACAAATCGAGCCCATGCGTAGCGAATAACGCGAGTGCCAAGCGATCAATGCCGAAGGCGACGCAGCCCGTGTGCGCCACTTCGCCGTCCGCGTTGCGCAGGTTCCATACCGTGCCGAAATGGTCGCGATGATAATTGAAGCTCATACACGCCGTTGGTTTCTCCGTCGAAAGCACCGGAACGAGCAGTTCGAACTTCAAGGCCCGCTCGATTTGACTCATCGCCATCAGTTTGCCGCCGCGCCCAAAGAACGCGTCGCTCGCCTGCTCGATCCGGCAAGGCAGCCCCAGTTGACTGGCGAAGTCCGGCGCCCGGTCCAACCAGCGTCGGCGGAAGGCATCAACCTGCTCGGGCGTGCCGAGGCAAACATATTCACGCATGCGGAACGACTGGAGCCGATCGAGGTCTTTCGACGGCTCGCGTCGAAAGCAGTCGCTGGCAACGTCGAACTTAAGTCCCGTGGCCGGCACCTCGCCGCGGCTCGCGACCAACGGGTAAACCGGGTAACAGGCGGCGGGCGTCAGAACCAGATCGGCTGCCGATAACTCCGGCGTCCAATCCTGGCCACTCTCAAAGCGCTCGACTGTGCCCCTGATCTTCGCTTCGTCGCCATTGAGACAGCACACGCAGCCCAGAAAGTGCGGGAAACTCTTCAAATAACCTGACTTCTCCAAGTGCCGGCGGCTCATCACCGGCGGGAACCGCAAAACCTCCGTCCCCGACTCACGGTAACGCGAGATTAGCGCCGTAAGCCCGTCAACTACGTTCTCGAAGACGCCGGTGCGCGCATATACGCCGTCGATATCCGACGGCAACAATAACGTCTCGGTAATTGCATCGAGCGAATGAATCGGTGGTTCCGGCTTTTTGTATACGACGTTCACGGATTTCGTCTCACTTTCTGACGCTATGACCGCTTGCCGCTCAGTCGCGGATTGACACCGGCACGCTGCTCAGCAGCGACGCCGTCCCAAGATTGCCAAGGATGCGATCGTTGTTGATCATAATTGGCGCCGAAAGAATATCGCGAAGATGGCGGCCGATACTGAACTCGCCGTCATTGCGGTAACCGGCCAACCCGCTCGCCTGCATTGCGCTCATGACGGTCGCCACCGCGAGCTCGGATGCGTTGATCTTGAGGAGGTTCATCGCAGTCTGGAAGTCGAGGGATTCGAGCGCCACCGGATCGTCTGCCGCCAGTTCGAAGCGCTGCAGCGCACCGGCGACGAGACCGCGCAATTTCTGCAGCGATGCATTGGCGCGGGTTAACTGCGCCGCGCCCGGCGGCAGCACACCATCGGCCCGCTGTCTCGCTTTGCGAACAAACGCACGGGTGCGCTCAACGGCCGCTGCGGCAATCCCGGCCCAGGCGCTGCTCCACAGCTGATGCGCAACCGGCATCATGGTGCGAGCATGAATTTCCTCGTAAGCCACGGGCAGGATCTGCTCGCTTGCCGCAGACGCGGTGAGCTTGAAGCCAGCGCTGCACGTGCCGCGCATGCCGAGCGCATCCCAGCCGGCCTGACCTTCGAGCGTGTAGTCTTGCTTTAAGAGAACAACCAGGACCTGGTCGGCGCTCGCCGCGTCGGCCGAACGCCGCGCGGTAGTCACGATAGCGTCCGCCGCCTCGCCATAGGAGATGACGGTGGCGCTTCTTTCGAGCGCAATGCGCGCGCCCTGGCGCTCGATCGGCGCAGTGCTGTTGCGAATATCACCGCCGCGGTCGCCTTCGGTCGTCGACGACGCGAGCAGCATTTGCTCCGCGCAGATGCGGCGCATCAACAGCTGATGCCAGGGGCTGCTGCGCCCATGTCGCGTCAGGCAAGCTACCTTGGTCTGGTGCATCGCGTAGACCATCGCCGTCGAGGCGCAGGCGCGCCCGAGCGCATAACAAATGTCGGCAATCTCGGAAATGCCGGCGCCCTCGCCGCCGAATTCGGGCGGCACGGCGACACCCAAAAGACGCTGCTCACGCGCCGCCGCCATCGCCTCCGCCGGGAACCGCGACCCGGAATCAACCGCAGCAGCATGCGCGGCTGCAACGGCCGCAACTTTCTGGGCACGAACCGTGAGGCTTTCGGGGCCGGCGAGCTTCTGATTGCCGGCAACGGGCAAGCCGCGCGCCGGGCCGCGCGAAGCGGAAACGCCCTGCAGCGTTGCTGTTCGCGTCGTCATGGATGGGTTCTACCTCTGTTTCGCAATCGGATTTCGCTCGCGATACCTAGGCAGAGGTAACGCAAAACTTTGAATTCGCAGCTGCGATCGGCTGAAATTATTGTTGTTCTTTCTCATAAAGGTTACCAATCGCAAACCCTTCACGTGTAGTCATTATACGTGCTGGGAACTTTAAGGACAATTGCGCCAGTAGCCCGGCGAAATTGGGAGACAATTAACCGTGCTCGATCGCGCCGATATCCATCTGACGGATCGCGTCGCTCTGCTGGTGCGCGGGATTTTGGATAAGCGCGCCATCACGCGGCCGGTCGGCCGGGACGACGATCTGCGCGCCAGCGGCCTTTCTTCGCTGGATATCGTCAACCTGATGCTCGCCGTCGAAGCGGAATTCGCCGTCAAAATTCCCGAGCGCGAAATGACGCCGGCAAATTTCCGTTCAGTTGCGCGGATCGCCGCGCTGGTCGCAGCCTGCCAGGAGTCGAGCCTGATCTGACGGGCCCACGGGCACTATCCGCACCGCGATGTGCACGCGCGGGTCACGCAGCAAATCCTGCGCGCCGACGAGCTCGGGTACGATTATGCCTGGGTGGCCGAACATCATTTCAGCAGCGAGTACGGCATCATGCCGGACGTGTTCGTCTATGCCGCCTATCTCGCAGCGCTGACGAAACTGTTTCGGTCCTGCTGTCCGAATCGAATGAGATCCATGTCGCTGACCTCCTGGCACGCACCTATCGCATTGAACGCGGCGCGGTGACCATGGGCCTGACCGAGATATCAGACAGACGGGTCTTTACGTAGAAATGCCGTAAGCGCGGCAACGTCTTTGTGGTCCGTGGCAAAATCCTCGGCGATGCGTTTGTAGAAATGCGCTGCGCCTTCATAGAGCTCACGCGCCGCCGGATCGTCGCCGACGAAGCCGGCGATCTCCTCCATCTCAGCGATCCATCGGTAGGCCTTGGCCGGCATCATGGCCAATTGCTGCTTGAACAGCGCCAATATTTCCTTCTGGCTGAAAGAAAGCTCTTCGAACAACGCCGCGGCGGAGCCGGCGCGTGTGGCAGCGAGCATCATCGCCGCACCAATCGCCTGCGTTCCTTTGGTGATGCCGGCGTACGACATTTTCAGCGCCGAGGCGGCGCTTAGCGAACCTTCCAGCAGCCGCACGTCGAGACCGTATTCCCGCAATACCGCAAAGCGGGGCGCCGCCGCGCCCGAAGCATAGAAGCGCGGGCTGAAGTCTTTGCCTCTCGGCGGCGGCCCGATGATCCCGCAATCGGCGAACGGGCAGCCCGTTGGCGCGATCACGGCCGCAACCCGCTCCACCGTCGCCGGATTGATCGCATTGCAGTCGACGTAGACCGGCTTGGCGTTGCTGGCGATCAGCGCCGGCGAAAGGCGTTGGGCCAGCGCCAACGCATCGCCCGGCGGCAGGATCGAGAGGATAAGATCGGCTGAGGCGATCTCCTCATCGCTCGCTGCCACCATGCCAGCCTCGGCGGCACGCGCCGCCGTGGATTTACTGCGGCCGGCAAGCGACGTCAGGACTTTGAGGCCGTGATCGGCAAGCCGTTTCCCGACGGCCGCGCCCATCGCGCCGGGGGCGATTATTGCAACAACAGGAGTCATCATGTCCTCGCTGACTGAACGAGGAGCGATCATAGCAATTTGGCAGTCACCACCAGAAGGCGGCTCACGCTGTTTCGCGCGTTTTTACGGTGCTGCCGCTTTGCAATCGCCGGCGCAAAACCGGCACGCGGCCGTCGGCACTCGGCTGATAGAACACGGAATAACGCGCCGCGGATTTCGCAAATACCTGCGCATCCGCCGGTTTCTTGACTTCAAAGGAATCGAAGCCGGCGCGAACGAGAAACTGGAACTGATCGCGCAATACGTCGCCAGTGGCGCGCAACTCGCCGCGATAATTGTAGCGCTCGCGCAGCAGCCGCGCCTGGCTATAGGCGCGGCCGTCGCGGAATTTCGGGAATACGAGTGCAACCAGCGAAACATCTTTGAGCCATGGCTCAAGCTCTGCGACGCGGCGGTCGTTAGGCCAGAGCACGCCAATCGGCGCATCGCGTGCTACGAGGTCGGCCGCGTCGGACAAAAAACGTTGTCCGGCCACGATCACCGGCGTTCCCTCCGGGATCGGCGCATCGTCGAGCACGCGGACGTAACGATCTTCGACAATCTGGCCTGACTTAACGAGTGGCATAAACGCGCTCCCTGAACGGTTCGACGCCGACCCGCTTGAACGTCTCGATGAACAATTCCTCCGGTCGCTGGCGTAGTTCAACGTAAGCCGCGGCAATATCCTCAACGACGTCGGCAACCTGGGCGTACGGCACTGCCGGCCCAATCAGCGCCCCGAGCGTGGCGTTCTCGTCGGCCTTGCCGCCAAGCGTGATCTGGTAAAA
>JBAUGC010000611.1:0-12915 GCA_049679485.1 Xanthobacteraceae bacterium | reverse complement strand
CGTCCCGTACAGCGAAGGGATGACGGCATGCCGGTGACCTACGAGACGTGGCTCGTCCTGCTTTCGATCGTCATGGCGATCCAAGGCGCGTATGTCGGGCTGAGCCTGGCCGTGCAAATTGCTGGCGCCGCCGGCGTGCGACGGCGTCTGCTGCTCGCCGGCGCCACCGCCTCACTGGCCGTTGCTATCTGGACCATGCACTTTGTCGGCATGCTGGCGGTGCGGTTGCCGTTCCAGGTCGACTATCTGGTGCTGCCGACGCTGCTCTCGTTCCTCGTTTGCGCGATTGTCGTCGGGGCGGCGGTCTATGCCACGAGTTCCGGGCCGTTGACGCTGCTCCGCTTGACGCTGTCCGCGTGTCTGATGGGCGGCGGCATCTTCACCATGCACTACATCGGCATGAGCGCGCTCGATGCCAGCACGTATATGATTCACAATCGGTTCTATGTCGCAGCGAGCATGGCGATTGCCATCGCCGCATCGGGATTGGCGCTTTGGCTAGCGGCCG
Organism: Xanthobacteraceae bacterium; assembly: GCA_049679485.1. Classification (GTDB taxonomy): domain Bacteria; phylum Pseudomonadota; class Alphaproteobacteria; order Rhizobiales; family Xanthobacteraceae; genus BOG-931. The sequence continues at coordinate 12,407 of JBAUGC010000611.1, read as the reverse complement.
GGCGGGGAGGGCGGCCGCCGTTGATCTTTTCGGCCGCCGCTTTCGGTATCGCCGTCTCGGGCATGCACTATACCGCGATGGCGGGCGTGACGCTTTACCCGTTTGTCACAAGTGTATCCGGAGCGCCGGCGCTGTCGACCGACCTCCTCGCCATTGTGGTGGCGGTCGTTGCCTTCTGCGTTTCCGGAATATTTCTCCTTCTGCTGCTGCCTGATGCCAGCCGCTCGGCATCGCCGCCGCTTGCGGTCGACCGTGAGGACACGATGGCGAACACCGTTACGGAAATTGCCGCGACGCCGTCAACGATTCCGGCCGTGGCCGACGGCGCTGGCGGAAATCCAGAATTCGGTCGTGGCAGCTATGCTCCACTCGGCGGTGTCGGGCGGCCGCCGGTGCGTTTCGCTCGTCATCTGCCGGTCGAGCGCGACGGTGGCACGCATTTCCTCGCCGTGGACGACGTGGTCGCTATTCATGCCAACGCGCATTACACTTATATCTTTGATGGCAGCGACAAGCTGTTTTGTCCGCTCGCCATCGGCGACGTCGAATCGCGCCTCGACAAGAATCGTTTCGTCCGGGTGCACCGCAGCCATATTGTCAACATCGATCGGGTGGTCGGCTACAAGCGCTCAGGCGACAACGAATTGGTCGAGATGGCCGCCGGGTATCATTATGCGGTGCCGGTCAGTCGAAGCCGTATCGGGTCACTCAAATCGCGGGTCGCAGCGCTGACCGGGATCGATCCCGAAATGGCATTGCGTCGCCGCCATCGTTTCGCATCGCAATAAATCCGAGCGACGCAATTCGATTACGTCAGCAGTCCTGACGCAGTTCGTGCAAGGGCATGGTAGTTCGTGCGTCGCCCGGCCTTTTGGTGCATTCCCCTGGCGCTGGTGCACCAGCCCTTGCTGCTGCATCGCACACCTCGACAAAATTGATGTGAGAAGTATCGATCGCATTCGCTGATGTGACTTGGTGATGACCTTGCTCACACGCGACTGCGGCAGGGAGGATGCCCATGATACCAGGCGCTTTCGCCTATCATCGCCCTACATCCGTCAAAGAAGCCGTCGGCCTGCTCGCCCAATTCGGCGACGATGGCCGCGCGCTGGCGGGTGGCCACAGCCTCATCCCGATGATGAAGCTGCGGCTGGCTACCCCCGCGAACCTGATCGATCTCGCCGCCATCGCGGAACTCAAAGGCGTCCGCACTGATGGCAACGACATCGTCGTTGGGGCAATGACGACCCAGCACGAACTGTTGGGTTCCGACGTGCTCGGCGCGAAAGTGCCCATCCTGGCTGAAACCTCGGCACAGGTCGCTGATCCACAGGTCCGTTACCTCGGGACGCTTGGCGGCAACGTCGCCAACGGCGATCCCGGCAACGACATGCCTGCCGTGATGCTCTGCCTTAACGCCACCTATCACGTGATGGGAAAAAACGGCGAGCGGCGCATCCCGGCGCGGCAGTTTTATCAGGGCGCGTATTTCACCTCGCTAGAGCCCGGCGATGTGCTCACGGCCGTCCGCATCCCGGTGCCTCCAGCCGGACACGGCTACGCCTACGAAAAGCTCAAACGCAAGATCGGCGACTACGCGACTGCGGCCGCCGCGGTCGTGCTCACCATAAGCGGCGGCAAAGTCGGGACCTGCTCAATCGGTCTCACCAACGTTGCCGAGACGCCGTTGTGGGCGGAAGAAGCCAGCAAAATCCTGATCGGCTCCGCTCTCGATGCGGCGACGGTGAAAAAGGCCGTGGCTGCCGCGGAAGCAATCACGGCGCCCGCCGAGGATGCCCGCGGCCCCGCGCAATACCGCACCAAGATGGCGGGCGTGATGCTCACACGCGCGCTTGCCCGCGCCAAGTCACGCGCCCGCGGCTGACGGAAGGACGCAACGCCATGGCCAAATCTCAAGTCTCCATGAAGGTGAACGGCAAGACCATCGAAGCATTGGTCGAACCGCGAACCCTCCTGATCCACTTCCTGCGCGATCAGCAAAACATCACCGGTCCGCATATCGGCTGTGAAACCAGCCATTGCGGTGCCTGCACCGTCGATCTCGACGGCAAATCGGTGAAATCCTGCACCGTGTTCACGGTGCAGGCAAACGGAGCCGATATCCGCACCATCGAAGGCATGGCGAACGCCGACGGCACACTGCATGCGCTGCAGGAAGGCTTCCGCGAAATGCATGGGCTGCAATGCGGCTTCTGCACGCCCGGGATGATCGTTCGCGCCTGGCGGCTCCTTCAGGAAAACAACAATCCGTCCGAGGAGGAAATCCGTTACGGCATCTCGGGCAACCTGTGCCGCTGCACCGGCTATCAGAACATCGTCAAGGCTATTCAATTCGCCGCCGCCAAGCTCAACGGCGTGGCGTTCCAGGAGGCCGCAGAATGAATGACATGACCCCCACCTCGGCGGAACGCGCGGTCAAGCTTGAAGGCATGGGCTGCAAGCGCAAGCGCGTGGAGGACATCCGCTTCGTCCAGGGCAAGGGCAATTACGTCGACGACATGAAGCTGCCGGGTATGCTCTACGGCGACTTCAACCGCTCGCCGCACGCTCACGCCCGCATCAAGAAGATCGACACGACGAAGGCCGCAGCCGTGCCCGGCGTGGTCGCCGTGATCACCGCCGAGACGCTCAAGACCGTTAACCTCGCCTGGATGCCGACGCTCGCCGGTGACGTGCAGATGGTGCTCGCCGACGGCAAAGTCCTTTTCCAGAATCAGGAAGTCGCCTTCGTGATCGCGGAGGACCGCTATGTCGCGGCCGACGCTGCCGATCTGGTCGAGGTCGAATACGAGGCGCTGCCTTGCAACGTCGATCCGCTCAAGGCGATGACGGACGGCGCGCCGATGATCCGCGAAGACCTCAAGGACAAGACCGAAGGCTCGCACGGCAAGCGCAAGCACTACAATCACATCTTTTCCTGGCAAGCCGGCGACAAGGCCGCGACCGACGCGGCTTTCGCTAAAGCCGACGTGACGATCAGGGAACTGATCGTCTATCCGCGCTGTCACCCTTGCCCGCTTGAGACTTGCCAGTGCGTCGCGTCGTTCGACAAGATCAGAGGCGAACTGACGCTGTGGGGCACGTTCCAGGCCCCGCATGTGATCCGTACCGTCGGCTCGCTGATCTCAAAGATTCCCGAGCACAAAATCCACGTCATCTCGCCCGACATTGGCGGCGGCTTCGGCAACAAGGTCGGTGCCTATCCGGGTTATATCTGCTCGATCGTTGCCTCGATTGTCACCGGGCGTCCGGTCAAATGGACCGAAGACCGCATTGAGAATCTCTCTACCACGGCGTTCGCGCGCGACTTCCACATGGACATGGAAATCGCCGCCACAAAGGACGGCAAGGTCACGGCCATGCGCTGCTACACCATTGCCGACCACGGCGCCTTCGACGCCTGCGCTAACGCCACCAAGTGGCCGGCGGGGCTGTTCAGCATCATCAGCGGTTCGTACGATTTTCCCACCGCGCACGTGCTGGTCGACGGCGTCTATACCAACAAGGCGCCGGGCGGCGTCGCTTATCGGTGCTCGTTCCGCGTCACCGAAGCCGCGTATTGCATCGAGCGGGCCATGGACATCATGGCGCAAAAGCTCGGCATGGACCCGGCCGAATTCCGCGTGAAGAACCTGATCCGGCGCGAGCAATTTCCGTATACGTCTGCGTTCGGCTGGCAGTACGATTCCGGCGATTATCAAACCGCCATGAGCAAGGCGATGGAATCGGTCAACTACAAAAAGCTGCGCGAAGAGCAGAAAGCCAAGCGCGAGGCCTTCAGACGCGGCGAGACTCGCGAGCTGATGGGCATCGGCGTCGCTTTCTTCACCGAGATCGTCGGCGCCGGCCCTTCGCGCGCCTGCGATATTCTCGGCATTGCTATGTTCGATTCCGCCGAGATTCGCATCCACCCGACCGGCAGCGGCATTTGCCGGCTCGGCACCAAGTCGCAAGGGCAGGGCCACGAGACGACCTACGCACAAATTATCGCGACTGAGCTCGGGCTCCCGGCCGACAACATTATGGTCGAGGAAGGGAACACCGACACTGCTCCTTACGGGCTCGGCACCTACGGCTCGCGTTCGACGCCGGTATCGGGCGCCGCTACGGCCATGGCTTGCCGCAAGATCAAAGCCAAGGCGCAAATGATCGCCGCCTACATGCTCGAAGTCCACGACGACGATCTCGAATGGGACGTCGATCGTTTCCGGGTGCGAGGCAACCCCGAGCGCTTCAAGACCATGACCGAACTTGCCTGGGCGGCCTACCACGAGGTGCCGCCCGGCATGGAGCCAGGCCTTGAGGCGATCAACTATTACGATCCGCCCAATTTCACGTTCCCGTTCGGCGCCTACATCTGCGTGCTCGACATCGATGTCGACACCGGACAGACGAAAGTCCGCCGCTTCTACGCGCTCGACGATTGCGGCACGCGCATCAATCCGATGATCATCGAGGGCCAGATCCACGGCGGCCTGACGGAGGCGTTCGGCATCGCCATGGGCCAGGAAATCCACTACGACGACGACGGCAACGTCACCACGGCGTCGTTCATGGACTATTTCCTGCCGACGGCGGTTGAAACGCCGCACTGGGAGACCGACTGGACCACGACGCCGTCGCCGCATCACCCGATCGGCGCCAAGGGCGTCGGCGAGAGCCCGAACGTCGGCGGCGTGCCGTGCTTCTCCAACGCCGTCAACGACGCATTTGCGTTCCTCGGCTCGACCCACATCCAGATGCCGCACGACCATTGGCGCACCTGGAAGGCCGCGGAAAAGCTTGGCCTGCATGGGTGAGGAGGCGGGGCCGCGCCACCATATGCCACTGGCCGTCACCCTGAGGTGCTCGGCGCGAAGCGCTGAGCCTCGAAGGGCGACAGCCCGGGCCGTGCATCCCTCGAGGCTCGCGTCGCTCGCACCTCAGGATGACGGTGATGGGCGTTGCGAGCTGTTATGACCCTGCAGCGTGTGGAAATATCAGACAAACTCGCCACCGTCGGCTACGTAGCCGACCGCGACATCGCGACTGCGCTGTGGCTAATGGAATTCCTCAAGCGCCCGCTGCTGCTCGAAGGCGAGGCCGGGGTCGGCAAGACCGAAGTCGGTAAAGCGCTCGCCGCGGTCTACGGCGCCGAGCTCATTCGTCTGCAATGCTACGAGGGCCTCGATCAGAACGCCGCGCTCTACGAGTGGAATTATCAGCGCCAACTGCTGGCGATAAAGACGCGCGAAGGCATCGGCGAAAATGCCGACGCCATCGAGGAGCATATTTTTTCCGAACGATACCTGCTCGAACGCCCGCTTCTCGCCGCCATCCGCCGCGCGACGCCGCCGGTCCTGCTGATCGACGAGGTGGACCGCGCCGACGAGGAATTCGAGGCGTTCCTGCTCGAACTCCTCTCGGATTTTCAGGTCAGCATTCCCGAGCTCGGCACTATCAAGGCGACTTCAATTCCGCGCGTTGTGCTCACATCGAACGGCACGCGCGAACTGTCCGACGCACTGCGCCGGCGGTGTCTTTATCACTACATCGACTTCCCCGAGGTCGATCGTGAGGCAAAAATCATCCTGACGCGTACGCCCGGCATCGACACGACATTGGCTTTGCAGATCGCGCGCATGGTGGCGGCGGTGCGCAAGGAGGATTTGCGCAAGGTTCCCGGTGTGGCGGAGACGCTCGATTGGGCGGCGACGCTTGCCGGGCTTGAGGTGCACGATCTCCGGCAAGAACCCGAAGCCGTCCACGAGACGATGATCTGTCTGCTCAAGACCCATGAAGATCGGTCCCGCGTCACCCGGGAGGTGAGCGAGCGGCTGCTGGGCAAGGTGGCGTGATGGCCTCTTACCGTCACCCTGAGGTGCGAGCGCAGCGAGCCTCGAAGGGCGACGGCCCGGGCCGTGCATCCTTCGAGGGCGGCCTACGGCCGCCACCTCACGATGACGGACGAGCGCTTGGCACCCGCCGCCGTCTCGCCGGCTTTGCGCGCACGTTGCGCGACAACGGCTTCAGAGTAGGCCTCGCCGAGACCAACGATGCGCTTTCGGTTCTAGCTTCCCCTGCCGCGCTCCGTCATACATCGCTCAAGCCGGCGTTTCGCGCGCTGTTTTGCGCGACCCATTCCGATTGGGAACGTTTCGACGAGATTTTTGATGCGTTTTGGCGGGGCGAGGGCATGCGGCAGCGGCAAGTGCTCACCGGCTCGCCGGGCGAAAACCGAGCGTCGGCGGTGCGGCGGCTAGCCGAAGCAAACGTCCCGCAAGAGGCGCTTAGCCTTCCCGATCGCGTCGAGCGGCGACCCGAGGCCGACGGCGACAGCGCCGCCGAAGGCCGCGGCCGTCGCGAAGGTGCTTCGCGCGCCGAAGCATTATCGGCCGTCGATTTGCGTCACATCGTCGATCCCGACGAGGTGGCGGCAACACATGCCCTGGCAGCGCGGCTTGCCCGCACCATGCGGGCACGGCTCGTGCGGCGGGAGCAGGTACGCCGGCGTGGCCGCCGGCTCGACCTGCGCCGCACCATTCATCGCAACGTCTCCCACGGCGGCACGCTGATTGAACTCGCCTGGCGGCGCCGCAAGGAGAAGCCGCTACGGCTCGTCGTGCTGCTCGATGCGTCCGGCTCCATGAGCCTCTATACGGCGTTTTTCGTCCGCTTCCTGCATGGCGTTGTCGACAGCTTCCGCGAAGCCGAAGCCTTCGTCTTCCATACGCGGCTCGCGCACGTTTCGCCGTCGCTGCGCGACCGCGATGTGACCCGTGCGGTCGAGAAGCTTGCCTTGATGGCGCAAGGCATCGGTGGCGGCACCCGGATCGGCGAGAGCCTCGCCGCCTTCAATCGTTGGCACGCACGACGGGTCATCAATTCGCGCACTGCTGTGATGATCGTCTCCGACGGCTATGATACTGGCGCACCCGAGCAACTCGGCGAGGAAATGCGCCGGCTGGCGCGACGTTGCCGGCGGATCATCTGGCTCAATCCGCTGATCGGCTGGCGCGATTATTCTCCGCAGGCGCGCGGCATGCAGGCTGCATTACCCTATGTCGATCTGTTCGCCCCCGCCCATAATCTCGAAAGCCTTGCCGCACTTGAACCGTATCTGGCGAGGATCTGAGCCGTGGATCGCTCCAGCGACATTCTCGAAATCATCGCGACGCGGAAATCGGCCGGCGAACCGTTCGCGCTGGCGACCGTTGTTCGCACCGTGGCGGCGACCGCGGCAAAAGCCGGCGCCAAGGCGGTGATCCTGCCGGACGGCACCATTTCAGAAGGTTGGATCGGCGGCGGCTGCGCGCGTGCGGCGGTGCTCAAAGCCGCGCGCGACGCGCTCGCCGACGGGCACTCGCGCTTAGTCTCCGTACAGCCGCCGAATGCGCTTGATGAGCAAGGACACCGGGGCGGCGAGGAGGATGGTGGGGTGCGGTTCGCCATGAACATGTGCCCGAGCCAGGGCACGATGGACATTTTCGTCGAGCCGGTGCTGCCGCGGCCGCAAGCAGTCATCTGCGGCTCAAGCCCGGTCGCGGTTGCCGTCGCCGATCTCGCCAGGCGTACGGGATTTTCCGTTACGGTTTGCGCGCCCGCGGCGGAGCAATCCGCATTTGGCGAGGCGGACCGCCGCATCGAGGGTTATGCGCTGCCGGTCGAGGAAGCTGGCGCCCGTTACGTCGTGGTGGCAACGCAAGGGCGCGGCGATGAAGCCGCCTTGTTGGCCGCGATCGCGGTCGAGGCCGATTACATTGCGTTCGTTGGCAGCCACAAGAAGGCGGACGCGCTGAAGGCGACGCTTGCCGGACGCGGCGTCACCGCCGAGCGGCTGGCAAAACTCAAGGCGCCGGCGGGTCTCGATCTTGGCGCGATCACGCCGGACGAAATCGCCATCTCGATCGTGGCGGAAATTGTTGCGGCGCGGCGCAGCAAGCACTCGCGGGGCGGCGCTCCGGCTTTGCCGTGATCGAATTAACTTGAGTCGATTGCCGAGTAAAAGGCTCTCCAAATTCCGGCAGTTGTAGTATGTTTGCCCTCCAGAGCATGGACGGGTTGCAAGATTTTATTTTTGTAGCTCGAATGCTTGACTGGATTTGTCAATTATTATCACCGTGACAGGTACCGCGGGGCTTTGGCTCGGTGCGCCGTAATCCGCGTCCAAACAGGAGACAACGCCGATGTCATCTTCACAATCTAAACATCCGGAAACGCTTGCACTTCACGCCGGATGGCGCGCCGATCCTGCGACCGGCGCGGTCGCCGTGCCAATCTACCAGACCACGTCGTACCAGTTCCGCGACACCGAGCATGCCGCGAACCTGTTCGCGCTGAAGGAACTCGGCAACATCTATACGCGCATCATGAATCCGACGAACGATGTGCTGGAGAAACGCGTAGCGGCGCTGGAGGGCGGCGTCGGTGCGCTGGCGCTCGCCTCGGGACAGGCTGCCTCGGCCTTTGCGATTCAAAATGTCGCGCGCGCCGGCGACAACGTCGTCAGCTCGACCGATCTTTACGGCGGAACCTGGAACCTGTTCGCCAACACCCTCAAGGATCAGGGTATCGAGGTCCGCTTTGTCGACCCGGTCGATGCCAACAATTTCCGGCGTGCGACCGACGAGCGGACTCGCGCTTACTATGCCGAGACGCTGCCCAATCCGAAGCTCACGGTGTTTCCGATCGCCGAAGTGGCGGAAATCGGCCGCAACTTCGGCGTCCCGCTGATTGTCGACAACACTGCGGCGCCAATCTTGACGCGGCCGTTCGAGCACGGCGCGGCAATCGTGGTGTATTCCACCACCAAATATATCGGCGGCCACGGTAATTCGATCGGCGGTCTGATCGTCGACAGCGGCACGTTCGATTGGGCGGCGCATCCGCAGCGTCAGCCGGCGCTCAACACGCCCGATCCGAGTTACCACGGCGCGGTGTGGACGGAAGCGGTTAAACCGCTTGGGCCGATCGCCTACATTATTAAGGCCCGCGTCACGCTGCTGCGCGACCTTGGCTCGGCGATGTCGCCATTCAACGCGTTTCTTACCTTGCAGGGGCTTGAGACGCTGGCGCTACGGATCGCTAAGCATTGCGAGAACACCCAAAAAGTCGTCGACTTCCTCAAGAAGCGCTCTGAGATAACGCGTATCATTCATCCGTCAGTGCAGACCGGCGTGCACCGCCAGCGGGCCGAGCGTTACCTTAAAGGCGGCCTAGGCGGATTGGTCGGCTTCGAACTGGCCGGCGGCAAGGAAGCGGGCCGGCGTTTCATCGACGCGCTGGAGATGTTTTATCATGTCGCCAATATCGGCGATGCCCGCAGCCTCGCCATCCACCCGGCAACCACCACGCACTCGCAGCTCGAAGCTAAGGAACTCGACGCAACCGGCGTGACCGACGGTTATGTGCGGCTGTCCGTCGGCATCGAGCACATCGACGACATCATCGCCGACATCGAGCGCGGACTGTCGGCGGCCGGCAAGCTCGCCAAGGCGGCGTGATCAGCCGGCGCAGCGAAGGCGGGTCCGCTGGATGCGGCCCGCCAATTCCGCGCACTGGCCTCGAATTTCGGGGACCGCCGTGATCTCCCAAAGGGCGGCGCGGGCAATTGGGCCGACGGCGAACAGCCGTTCGGACGGCGCGCCGGTGCGCGCGACGATGGCCCCATCCGGCGCCACGTCTAGTCCGATACCCAAAGGATCAATGCGTGCGCGTTCCTGGTCGAGCAGGTTGCGTATGACCGGATTGGACGTTTGCATGGGGTTCGTGACGACGCCCCGACATTCGACGATGTTATCGATCTGCATTGTCTTGATGGCGCTGCCGCCACGTCTCTGGTAATGAATCGTGGCGCCGGGACATCCCTGTTCGACGGCGCGCAGTCTAGCGGCCATAACAGTCAGACGGCCCGACGCGGTAGCGGCGCCGATGCGCGCCGCGATCTCCTGCGGCATGCGATGTCGATGGACGTTCCACCATGCCCGCCCGTGCCGCAAAAAGCTGCGGCGCGCGGCCTCCGGAAGCTGCTGCCAGATCTGCTGGTTGAAGGGGCGGAGACCGTCGACGACGCTGCGCCAATCGGCGCCCTGCGCTGTACGAGTCGCAACGAGATTTCGCAGCCAGCGGCAGAGTTCAGAGATACCGGCTCCCAATGGAACATCTGGCGCAGGTATCGAAAGTGCTTGCTGCTGGCGATCCTCCCTCGGCAGCAGCCCGCGGCGCGACATGGCGACGATCGGTCCGGTGTGACCCCGGGCGTCGAGCGAGAGCACGTAGTCGACCATGGTCAAACCGGTCCCAACGATGAGAACCTTGGCACTGCGATCGACGCCCGCGTCGGACGGTGCGGTCCAGGCATCGACGTAGCAGCCGCCGGCTTTGCTGCGAGCATCGTGCCCGGTTGCCAGGATGCCGAAATCGGCGGAATGATGCGAGCCGTCCGCCAGCGTGACCGTGACGCCCGAGCGGCCCTCGTCGATCGACAGACATTCACCGTGGATGATGCGAAGCCGGCCGGGCCGGCTACCATGGGCTGTGAATGGCGCAGTTAAACTCGAGAGATAGTCGCCGTAGATCATGCGCGGCGCAAAGCACGATGGATCGTTTTCGGGTTTCCACTTCCAAGACGTCGTGGTCGGGTTGGCGCAGACCCAGGACCAGAAGTGATCAGGCTCGTCGCGAACCGCGCTCATGGACGCAGCGCGCACATTGAGGAGATGATCCGGGTTGGTGGTACCGTAAGCGACACCCCGCCCGAGTTGCGGCCGTTTTTCGATCAGGATAACTCGAACCTCAGCCGTCGGGTCGCGGAGCAGGTGGAACGCCATCAGCACGCCGCTTGCTCCGCCACCGACGATAATCACGTCGGCACCCGAATCGGTATTAGGGCGTTCAGCTTCGGGCACGCTCGCTCACCACCGCTGAGTTTGCGCGAATTTGGACATTGGCCGATTTCGCTCGACGGCGTCGGTTGACCGCAAGCGTTTCACTCTATAAAATATAGGATTGATAGAGTAAATATACTTATAAGCTTTAAAGGCAAAAAGGCTAAGTCTCAAATCCGCCGGCGGTGAAATTCAGCCGCTGCGCGACGTCACAGCTTTGTTTCGCAACCGGATAGGCGTAATCGACGCGGATGGCGCCGAACGGCGATCCCCCGATCAGGCTCGCGCCAACAGCGACGCGCATCGCCTGCGAATTGACGATCTGCCGTGATGGCGAGAGTGACGGAAGGTTCGATACGGTCGGCCCATACGTCATTTAACGTATTTGCTGCCCTGTAGCCTGGGATCAAGGATCAGCTTGAGTAAGGTGCAGCAGCCAATCGCCTCTCCTTGTGAGCTTTCAGGCGCATGGGAGCGCAGATGTCGTCGGACGACACGCCGGCAGCTTTGCAGTCATCCCAGGCGCGAAGGCTAGTTTGGGGGACCGCAGTCGGATTGGCGGCGGCTGTTGCTGCCGCATTCGCCGAGATGGGCGTTATTTCTGGATCGCCGCAGGAAGCGCCCTCGGCGGCATGGCACGTTACTGGGTTGCCGGGGTTGCGGCGCGTCTTTGGGGAGAGACGTTCCCGTGGGGAACATTGCTCATCAACGTTGTCGGCTCGTTCGTCATCGGGTTCTTCGGCACATTGACGGGTCCCGATGGTCGCGTCTTTGTCGGATCCACGGCCAGACAATTTGTAATGGTTGGGATATGCGGGGGATATACTACTTTCTCATCCTTTAGCTTGCAGACTCTGAGCCTCCTCAACGACGGCGAATGGTTCAGCGCCGGCGGATACGTCGGGGCTTCGGTTATGCTGTGCCTTGTAGCGGTCTGGGCGGGCTATGCGCTTGCGGTCGGCTTAAACAACTTGAAATTCATATAGACGCAGAAAATTCGCGGTGGCGTTCGGGATGGATTCCAGCACACAGGTTTCGGAAGATGGTGTGCTGCTGCGAATTTTTCTCGGCGAAGATGAAAAGTTCGATCACCTGCCATTATACGAGGCAATCGTGCTCAAGGCTCGCGAGATGCATTTAGCCGGTGCCACGGTAATCAGGGGTCCGATGGGTTTCGGACATTCGAGCCTCATTCATACGACGAAGATACTCCGATTGTCGGAGGACCTGCCGCTGGTCATCGAAATTGTCGACCGCCAAGATAAGATCGACACATTCCTGCCAGAGCTCAATCGCATGATGAAAGGCGGCCTGGTGACCTTGGAAAACGTCAAGGTGCTCCGCTACGGCTCACGCTAGCCGCGCGCGGGCGATCCTCGAGTGCGTCGCTTCCAGATGCCGGCATCGCGCCGAAAACCGGGAGCGTCAACGTTCGCGGCACCGTCCACAAGGATCGGACAGCTCGCGGCCTCGACTTAACAAAAACCCAGCCTACGGTTTGATGGTGCCGTATTGCAGAAC
>JBAUGC010000610.1:0-1843 GCA_049679485.1 Xanthobacteraceae bacterium | reverse complement strand
TAATTGTGCTGATCACCGGCCCGAAACCGTTCGAGGCGCCGACAACGCGCCAAAAGGGTTTCGCTCACTGGGCCGGCGAGCAGGGCTGCATGTATCACATTTGGGCGGTTCAATGCCAAATCCAATTGCGCTGAGTTAAGAAATCCGATCACCACAGGCGCTCCGCCCCGCTGCCGGCGCCATGCTGCGTCGAGCTTCCGGGTTCCTTCGGATGAAGCTTCGGCGGCGTGCAAAAGGGCGACGACGTCCTCGCTTTCCAAGGCCTTCTCGGCTTTGACGAACCCGGCCGCGACCAAGCCCGCCTTTCCAGCCACTGCCAAAGCATCCAGAACCGCCTGCTCAAGGAGCCGTTCGGTGCCGGCGACCAAGTCGACCGGGAGACGAACCTCCCGCTTGAAGCTGCGGGTAAAGGCTTTCCGCTTGATTGCCTCGCCAAGAGCGTCGCGGGTGGCCATTATCCAGATGCCGCGGCCGGGCAACTTGCCCTTAACGTCCGGAACCACCTCGCCCTGTGGACCGACCACGAACCGAACCAGGTCAGATACCGGACGCACTATACGCGTTGCGGCGCACATGCGTTCGCGTTGCCGCGTCCGCGGTCCGCCATCAAGCTCCAACGCTCGCTCGATTTCTTGAGCTTCGGCGATCATCCGCTCGTTGTGCTCCTTCAGGCCTGCGCTTCGGGGATTGCGGCCTCTTCGACCGGGGGCGGAGCAAGCGCGGCCTCATCGACCCAGCCGGCCTTGAGGCGCGCCTGCATGACCAGGCTCTCGGCTTCCTCGCGGGAAATATCGATGCCGTCGAGGATGCCGGCCTCACGCACGCTCTCGCCGTCCTTGCGCTCGGTCCAGCCGACCAGATCGTCGGTGGCGCAGCCGGCAAGGTCTTCGACGGTTTTGATGCCGTTCTCACCGAAGCGAACCAGCATGGCTGTGTCGACACCGGGCACTTCTTTGACCGCATCTTCGACGCCAAGCTCCTTACGCTTGGCATCGAGCTCGCCCTCGATCTTGGCCAAATGATCGCGCGCGCGGGTTTGCAATTCGCCGGCAGTATCCTCGTCGAAGCCTTCGATGCCGGCGATCTCCTTGGTGTCCACCATCGCCAGCTCCTCGACCGACGTGAAGCCTTCCGAGGCCAGCAATTGTCCAATGACCTCATCGACATTGAGCGCATCGATGAACATGCGGGTGCGATTCTCGAATTCGGCCTGGCGGCGTTCGGATTCTTCCTGCTCGGTCAGGATGTCGATATCCCAGCCGGTGAGCTGCGAGGCGAGCCGCACGTTCTGGCCGCGCCGGCCGATGGCGAGCGAAAGCTGCTGATCGGGTACCACGACTTCGATGCGATCGCGCTCCTCGTCGATCACCACTTTGCTGACTTCGGCGGGCGCCAGCGCGTTGACCACGAAGGTGGCGATTTCCGACGACCACGGGATGATGTCGATCTTCTCGCCCTGCAACTCGTTGACGACCGCCTGAACGCGCGAACCGCGCATGCCGACGCAGGCGCCGACCGGATCGACCGAGGAATCGTGGGACCATACGGCGATCTTGGCGCGCGAGCCGGGATCGCGGGCGACCGACTTGACCTCGACGATGTCGTCGTAGATTTCCGGCACTTCCTGCGCGAACAGCTTCGCCATGAATTCCGGGTGCGTGCGCGAGAGAAAGATCTGCGGTCCGCGTTGTTCGCGGCGGACGTCATAGATGTAGGCGCGGATGCGGTCGCCGTTGCGAAAGACCTCGCGCGGCAGCATTTCGTCGCGGCGAACGATGGCTTCGCCGCGGCCGAGATCGACTACGACGTTGCCGTATTCGACCCGCTTGACGATGCCGTTGAC
>JBAUGC010000609.1:0-2248 GCA_049679485.1 Xanthobacteraceae bacterium | reverse complement strand
CCGCTAACTCGGGAACTGTCGAGATTGACGGGTTTCCCCTCGATGCTGCTTCGCCAAGCCGGGCGCAGGAACTTGGTATCAGCGTTGTCTACCAGCACACCTCGGTTCTCCACGAACTGACGGTCGCGGAGAATCTTCTCTACTGCGTCCCTAAAGAGCGGCGCGCCGCGACGATCAACACCAATCAGTGGATCAGCGAGCAACTAGCGCTCGTCGGCGCCGTGTTTGACAGACGCACACGCGTAGGTGAGCTAAGCATCGCGGAGCGTCAACTCGTCGAAATCGCCAAAGCCTTGGCCCTTCTACCCAAGGTTCTTGTACTGGACGAGCCGACGGAGGCGTTGACCGCCAAAGAAACCGAACAGCTATTCGTCAATATCGAGCGCATCACCGCGCTCGGTACCGCCGTAGTCTACATTTCCCACCGCTTGCCCGAAGTGAAGCGCGTGGCGGACCGCATCACCGTCCTGCGCGACGGCAAGGTGCGTGGCACGTTTTCGGCCGACGGTATTTCCGAGGACGAGATTCTGAGTCTGATCATCGGCCGTCCGGTTGATCACGCCTTCCCCGAAAAGGGCGAACGACGTAGCGGCGATGTACCGCTTTTAGTTGCGCGCAAGATCACAAACGGCGTTTTGCAGGGCATAGATCTCGAGGTTGTGCCCGGCGAAGTGGTCGGTCTTGCTGGCGTCGAGGGGAACGGTCAACGCGAATTCATGCGCTCGCTCGCCGGCCTCGCGCCTGCCGCAGGCGAGATCGCTATAGACGGAAAGCGGACGGCGCTTGGCGATCCAATCAGTATCCAGCGCGCGGGCATCGTCTATCTCCCCGGCGACAGGCATTCCGAGGGTCTATTCATGTCGCTCTCGGTGCGGGAGAATATCGTAGCACTTGTACTCGACGCTCTATCGCGTCTGGGCTTCGTCTCGCCGCGCCGCGAGAGCTCGCTTGTGGCGAGTCAGATTGCAGCGCTGGCAATCAAAACGCCGTCGCCGGAGTCTCGCATTGCATCTCTGTCAGGTGGCAATCAGCAAAAGGTGCTGTTTGCGCGCTCGCTTTCCCGTGAGCCCGCGGTGCTACTGGCCGACGAACCGAGCCGCGGCGTCGACGCCGGCGCCCGCATGGAACTCTATCGTATTCTCCGCAAAACTGCTGCGCGCGGCGCTGCGGTCGTGGTCCTCTCGTCCGACGCGATCGAATTGCAGGGCCTCTGCGATCGAGTGTTGGTGTTTTCGCGTGGACAAATCGCCAAAACGCTGGTCGGCGACCAGATTACCGAAGAGAACATCACCGGCGCCGCCATCAATGCCGATATGCAACGCGAGGGCATCGGATCTGACCACAACGCCCACGGCGAGGGGCTGCGGCGATTCATCTCCGGCGACTATGCGCCCTTTCTCATTTTATTGGCTCTGATTGTACTACTCGGCCTCTATACCGCGTCGATCAGCGAATTCTTCCTGACCACGCGAAGCATCAACGGAGCGCTTTTCCTGGTGAGCGCACTCGCCTTCGTCAGCATGGGCCAGCTCATCGTGCTGATTACAGGCGGCATAGACCTTTCTGTGGGGCCGCTCACCGGACTTACCGTTGTGATACTGTCTTTCTTCACCGGCGATGATCAAGGAGTGGGCGAGCTCATTCTCGGACTCGGCATTGCGGCTGCGACGGCTATGGCGGTCGGCTTCGCGAACGGCGTTCTCGTACGCGGCATTGGGCTCACCGCGGTCATCGCGACACTGACCACCTACATCGCGTTGCAGGGAGTAGCTCTGCTTCTGCGCTCGACGCCGGCAGGGTACTTTCGCTCCGACGTCGTCGAAGTACTGGCGGCAAAGGCTGGTCCAATGCCGATCGCCTTCCTGATAGTAGTCGTCGTCGCACTCGGCGCTGAATGGGTGCTGCGCCGAACTCGGTTCGGAATGGAGCTACGCGCGATCGGCTCCAGCGAGATCGCCGCGCACCGGCTTGGCGCCCGGGTCAACCGATCGGTGATTCTCGCCTACGTCCTGTGCTCACTGTTCACAGCCGCAGGCGGACTGTTGCTGTCGGCCCAGGTTGGCATCGGCGACCCAGCGGTTGGCGTCAACTATTCCCTGCAAAGCATTTCGGCAGTGGTGCTTGGCGGTGCCAGCATCTTTGGCGGTCGCGGCTCGTTTTTGGGAGCGCTGGCAGGCGCGGTTCTGATTCAAGAGATTACGACCGCAAGCGGATTTCTCGGCCTCGGGACCGCCTGGCAGTATTGGCT
>JBAUGC010000608.1:0-1830 GCA_049679485.1 Xanthobacteraceae bacterium | reverse complement strand
GGCCGAGCTAGTGCGAGCAGCCGGTTGAAAATGTTCAGGCCTTCTTCATCGGCGAAGGATCGAATAGCTTAACCTTGTAGTGATTAGCATATTCGTCACGAACCGCTGTGGCCTCACCGCCATCGCGCGCTTGCTTATATGCTTCCGGATAGTTCCACCCCTCCGGCTTCGGAATGCCTCCCCATTCAAGATCGATGTTCATTGGGAATAATTCCGCCTGCGGATCCCAGTCGCTTGGATGAAGTACCTTGGACATTCGACGGTAATCGAATGGCGGAACATCGCCATTCTTTACATATCGCGCGAGATAAGCATCGACATTCGCCTTGGTCATGGTCACCGAGCGCCAGCTCATCATGCGCTCCGCCGGCCGCGGCTTCCAGCCATGCATCAAGTCATACAAGCGCGTGGCAAGGAGGCCGCCCATGTAAGCGGGCACGTTGGCGCTAGTCGCCAGCAACGTGCCTTGCTTGATGGCTTCGGCACCGTGGGTCGTTCCGTCCGCACCGCAGAGGAACGCGTCTTTTCCGGGCTGTATGCCCGCCGCACGCAGCGCCGCCATGCAACCGTCGGCGACATCGTCGTTCTGCGCGATCACCCCGACAATCTTTGGATATCGCGCGATTAGCGCCTCCATCGCCTTCTGCGAATCTTCTCGATTCCACTTCCCAGGCAATTGTCCGGCTAGCTTGATCTTCGGATAGGCTTTGATCGCATCATCACGACCTCTGGACCGGATCAGATCCGTAGAGTTT
Organism: Xanthobacteraceae bacterium; assembly: GCA_049679485.1. Lineage (GTDB taxonomy): Bacteria > Pseudomonadota > Alphaproteobacteria > Rhizobiales > Xanthobacteraceae > BOG-931. Next base: position 1,075 of record JBAUGC010000608.1, on the reverse strand, counting down.
CCCTCGACGCCGGTGACGCCGACGACATCGCCGCCGCCGAATTTGTCCATGACCGCCTTGCATACTTCCTCGGTCACAGCTCGTTCGGCCGAGAATTCCTCGGGAACGGCATACATTGTGTAATAATCGCCGGCATCGAATGGCGTGAACCACGGCAGGGTGCCCCAGGTGTTGTCGAGGTACACCTTATTTTGGTTGGCAAGCTGAGCGATGCGCTTGATCGAGCCGCCACCGGGCGCGTGCAGCATCACCCCGTTTACGCCGGTGGCAAGCTGCTGCTGAAATTGGTCAAGCTGCCGTTCTGCGTCCAACTGTCCATCGAGGGACGTGATGGCCATTCCTAGCGCCTTGGCGGCCTGGTGCGCACCGGCGTCGGCGTTCACGCAGTATTCCAGCCGCTCGGTCATGACCAAATGTGCGATCTTGCCGGCGTCGTCGGCCACGGCCATTGCCGGAAAACCGAGGCTCGCAGCCGTTGCCGACGCGACCGCACTGTAGGAGGCAAGCGCAAGGAATTGCCGTCGAGATACTCCATGGCAATCCAGCTCGCCCATATGCTTGTCGACAACCGATTTCCGCGTGTAATCCGGAAACGATCGCGGATTTAATCGCTTTCCCATTTTATCTCCTCCCTGTGTTATGCGGATTGACCGCTCTTCTTAACGCGCGACAGAGGCAAAACTGATTTTGTGAGCCTCGCTGACCCTCTGCACCTTTCCCTGTTCAATTAGCCACAACAGATGGGTCTGAATGCAGGCTTCCGCGTAGCAGCGACGTTCACCAATGCCGGTCGAAACAGCGTAGTCCAAATCGGTCTTGATCGGCATGACTTCGGGCAGAAGCTCGCTGATTGTCGTCGGCTTGCCGGCACGCGCTAAGCAGGCCAGCACTCGATCATGCGTGTCGCGCTGTTGCCTCTGCATGTGAAGCAGGCGTCGGCGGGAGCTATCACGCGAATAGGCTGATAGTCCGTGTCCCTCGAGCAGCAGCTCGACTTCGAAATCCAGACAGCGTTGAATGGATCGCGAATGAGCCTTAGCATCCCCTATCGGATACGGCCCGAGCGGCGTTGGGT
>JBAUGC010000607.1:0-2057 GCA_049679485.1 Xanthobacteraceae bacterium | reverse complement strand
TCTTTATGACGTCAAGTCTCTTTGCTGCAGCTGAGTATGGCCGTTTTGGTACAAGCGGAAGTCGGTCACCTCACTCAATCACCTCGTCGGCGATGGCAAGCAGCCTATCTGGAATTGCGACGCCGAGCGCCTTCGCCGTCTTGAGGTTAAGCGCCAATTCAAACTTGGTGGCCTGCACGATCGGCAAGTCGGCAGGCTTGGCGCCGCGGAGGATTTGTCCTGCGTAGATGCCAGCTTGATGATACGAGTCGCGCAACGGCACTCCGTAACTCAGGAGCCCGCCGGCGACGACAAACTCACGTTCAAAGTAGACAGTGGGGACAGCATAGCGCGCCGCTAGCGCCACCAGCTGCTCGCGCCGCCCCACCAAGACCGCGTCAGGAGGAATGAGGAGCGCGTCGGCCCGTTGTTGCGCGACCTTCGCGAAGGCCGCGTCAATGTCGGTTACGTTGCCGGCGTTCACGACCAGAATTTCTGCCCCGATTGTGCCAGCCACGGATTCCAACTGTCGCTGCTCAGCCGTAGCCCCTGCACTGGCTGGATTCACCAACACGGCAATCAGGCGGGCGTTGGGAACCAGCTCGCGTAGTAACTCCAGTCGCTTGGCCCCCAGTGGAGCGGTGGTGAAAGTGACCCCGGTCACGTTGCCACCTGGTCGATTCATGCTTGAGACAATGCCTTGCTTAACTGGATCACCGGCCACTGAGAAGATAATCGGAATCGCATTCGTCGCCGCCATTGCAGCTCGTAGCGGCGGCGTGCCACCGCTTGAGAAAATCACAGCGACCTGACGGCGAACTAGATCGGCCACGAGCGCCGGTAGCCGATCGTATTGACCCTCTGCCCAGCGGTATTCGATCGCCACGTTCTGGCCATCTGCAAAGCCGGTTTCACTCAGACCGCGGTCAAACCACGCTGTGTAGGGCGTCATCTGCGTCGCGGAATCGAGGCCAAGAAACCCAATCACTGGCACCTTCGGCTGCTGCGCGCGCGCCGCGAGTGGCCAGCCAACGACCACGCGGCCGAGAAGCGAGATGAAGTCGCGTCGCGTCATTGCCTCCTCCGGGGCTCAGGAACAAGGCACCGTAGCGGGTCAGGTTAGCACACTGGAAGTGGTCGGATGTGAGTTCAGGCAAGCACGTTCGAGCTGCCAAGCCGATGGACAGTGCCGGCGAGGATACGCCGACCGCAGCTCTGCTGCGCGAATGCGCAGCAGAGCCTGCCTTCGCCGAGCGGCCGTCGCTGTCGCACGCAAACTTGCCGTTCTGATGCACCGTATTTGGGCTGACGGGACGGAATATCGCTGGCAGCGAGCAGCAGCCGTCGAGGCATGAGCGATAACAGCCGGAGGAACTGAGCTAACACGGAATCCGCCCGCCGGCGGAATGGTGTCCCGCAAGGACCGGTTGAAGTGACTGCGTTGCAAAGGCTGTGCGCAAGTACGTCCGGAGTCGAATATCGTATCTACACCATCGGTCGCGATGGTCGCGATTCAGTCGTCGGAGTTGTAGAATCTGGCGACCACAAAAAGCAGCCCAAAAGGCATTGCTAGCGGCAAAAGGATAAATGTAGAGATTTGGAATTTAAGCGCTTTTTGCGCGGCTCCCGGGTAGCCCGCCAAAAGTGTCGGTTCATGCCGCCATCAGCGGCGGGCCTTTGCGCGCTTCCTCGCGCGAGGGCGGCGGCGAATCTGGCCCGAGCTTTGGGCCGCGCGGCGGTCGATTTCTTTTTGACTCGATCGACGGCGGCGAGCGCTGGCGGCGGCGGTGGCCGCGTCGGTCGAGCTAGGCGGTCAGGCTTCGCCAACACCCGATCGCAAAAGCACGGACGGACAACGCGCCATCGCCACCGCCGCCGAACCGGAAATCGCTAGTAGGAAACTCAATTGCTCGGGCGGTGCCACACACTCCCGCGCGGCGCCACAAAGACGTCTCAGGCGGAGAGCGGCTTGATCTGAACCGCATAGCCAAGGTCGGCCAGGCGTTTGATCAGGCGATTTTTTTGCTGATCGGTTGAACGGCTATCGAAGTGATTGCAGCCGAGGTCCTTGCACAGCG
>JBAUGC010000606.1:0-4385 GCA_049679485.1 Xanthobacteraceae bacterium | reverse complement strand
CCGGTTTCGCGCTGGCCAACGCGCCCCGGCATAAAGAAGAAACGTGCTATTTTGCCGTCATGGACGTCGTCGATCTACGCAATTTTTACGCCCAGCGGCTTGGCACGGTGGCCCGGCGCTTCATCAGCCGCGGGATTCGCGCGCACTGGACCGATACGACGTCGCTGCGCGTTGTTGGGATCGGCTACGCGACGCCGTATCTCGGTCTTTTCCGCGAGGAAGCTGACCGCTGTCTCGCCTTGATGCCGGCACCGCAAGGTGTAGTGCGCTGGCCGTCAAGCAAGCCGGCGCTGGCGGCTTTGGTCGAGGAGGATGACCTGCCGCTGACCGATTCCGCCGTCGATCGCGTGCTGCTCGTGCATGCGCTGGAAAATTCAAGCGACCCGGTCAGTTTGCTGCGCGAAGTCTGGCGCGTGCTGGCCGGTGGCGGTCGCTTGCTCGCTGTCGTGCCGAACCGGCGCGGGCTCTGGGCACGCATGGACACGACGCCGTTCGGCCACGGCCGGCCCTATTCGCGCCCGCAGATCACGCACCTCCTTCGCGAGACCTGGTTCACCCCGACCGGCCGGGGCGAAGCGCTATACGTGCCGCCGATCTCGCGCGGCTGGTTTCTGCGCTCGGCAGTCGCGTGGGAGCGCACCGGCGCCACGCTCTCGGCGCCGTTCGCCGGCGTGCATATCGTCGAAGCAACCAAGCAGGTCTACCGCGCTATTCCGGCGCGGCGCGAACGCCGCCGCCTGATGCCGGCGCTGCAGCCGGTGCTCGCTCCTTCACCAGGCGCCGCCGCGCTGCGCTGACGCGAAGGACTGGACAACGAAACGCTAAGCCGCAGAAATACCCCCGAAGTGGAGTTCCGTTAATTGACCACCCCCACAACAGATGACGGCTCGCCAGTTGTCCCGCAGCCGGTGGCGCAATCCCTGACGCGGGCTGCGATCTTTCTGGTCGTGGCGATGAACGCGGGCGCCGCCGGTCGCGGCGTTGTGCGATCGTTGTGTGCCGACTTGCCGGCGCTGCTGCGCGCTGTGGGTTTCCGCGATATTGAGGGAAACCTTTCTTGCGTGATGGGATTTGGATCGGACGCGTGGGACAGGCTGTTCGGCCCACCGCGGCCGGCCGAGCTGCATCCATTTCGCGAAGTCCAGGCCGGCCCCCGCCATGCGGTCTCAACGCCGGGCGATCTCCTCTTCCACATCCGGGCCAAGCGCATGGATCTCTGCTTCGAGCTGGCGACGCAGATCATGACGCGCTTAGGGGATGCGGTCTCGCCGGTCGACGAGGTGCACGGCTTTCGATATTTCGATGACCGCGATCTCATCGGCTTCGTCGACGGAACCGAGAACCCGACGGGTCAGACCGCGATCGACGCCGTGCTCGTGGGCCCGGAGGACGCGGCGTTCGCCGGTAGCAGCTATGTCATCGTGCAAAAATATCTGCACGATTTGGCGGGCTGGAATGCACTATCTACCGAAGCCCAGGAACGCATCATCGGCCGCACCAAGTTTTCCGACATCGAGCTTGACGACGCGGTCAAGCCGACCTCGGCGCATAATGCGCTGACGACGATCGTGGAGGACGGCAAAGAGATAAAGATCCTCCGCGACAATATGCCGTTCGGGCGCGCCGCACAGGGCGAATTCGGCACCTATTTCATCGGCTATGCGCGTTCGCCGCGGACCATCGAGCAGATGCTGGTCAACATGTTCGTTGGCCGGCCTCCCGGCAATTACGATCGCTTACTGGATTTCAGCCGCGCCGTGACCGGGAACCTGTTCTTCGTGCCGTCATTGACGTTCCTTGAGAACGTCGGTGACGCCGAACCCTCCGCAGCGGCCGCGGCTCCCGCCGATTCCGCTGCCGCCCCTGCGCAGTCAGAGACGCCGCTGCGCGACGGCTCGCTCAACATCGGTTCCCTCAAAGGAGACCCCGTCTCATGAACAACCTTCACCGCGAACTTGCGCCGATCTCCGACTCGGCATGGTCGGACATCGAGGAGGAAACCTCGCGCACCCTGAAGCGCTACCTTGCGGCGCGGCGCGTTGTCGACGTGACGGGACCGGGCGGTGTCGCCCTTTCGGCCGTCGGCACCGGCCACCTCCGCACCATCAAGGCGTCGGGCGACGACATACTCGCGCGGCAGCGCGAGGTGAAGGCGTTGGTCGAGCTGCGCGTGCCCTTCGATCTCGATCGCCAGCAGATCGACGACGTCGAGCGCGGCGCTGAAGACTCCGACTGGCAGCCCGCGAAGGATGCCGCCCGCAAAATCGCGTTCGCCGAAGATCGCGCGGTGTTCGACGGCTATGCCGCGGCAGGCATCCAGGGCATCCGCCAGGGCACCAGCAATCCGCTGATGACCCTTCCGGCCGACGTGACCGACTATCCCGACGCCATCGCCCAGGCGCTGAGCCAGTTGCGCCTCGTCGGCGTAAACGGCCCCTACTCGGTGTTGCTCAGTGCCGATGCTTACACCGCGCTGAGCGAGACCAGCGACCATGGCTACCCGGTGCTGGAGCATATCAAGCGCCTGGTGGGCGGCGAGATCATCTGGGCTCCAGCAATCGCCGGCGCATTCGTGCTCACGACCCGCGGCGGCGATTTCGGCCTGCATATCGGCCAGGACATATCCATCGGCTATCTGAGCCATACCGACACGGCCGTTCGCCTGTACCTCCAGGAAACATTCACCTTCCTCTTGCTCACGACAGAGGCGGCCGTTGCGTTGGCTCCCGCCGCAAGCGCGCGGTCGAACGCGACCCGGCAACGCTAGTGCGAATAGCGCCTCACGCCGGCCACGGCTCGGCGGTCATCGCGGCCGCATCTGCGCCGACGAGGTCATTGAGGTTATCGAGGCGGTTGTGATCGAGCGCGGCGATTAGCGCCGCTTTGATTTCGCCCACCAGGCCGAGGCCGCGAAACACCAAAGCCGAGTAAAGCTGAACCAGGCCCGCACCGGCGCGAAATTTGGCGATTGCGGTGGCGCCGGAATCGATCCCGCCCGCGCCGATCAGCGGGAACACGCCTTCGACGCGCACATAGGTTTCGGCCAGCATGCGGGTGGCGAGCGGGAATAGCGGCCTGCCCGACAGGCCGCCGGCCTGCTTGGCGATCTCGGTTTCGCGCAGGCTTTTAGGCCGCGACAAGGTGGTGTTGCTGACGATCATGCCGTCGACCCGGCGCGAGCGCGCAATCCCAACAATATCGTCCAAATCGGACAGCGACAGATCGGGCGCGATCTTCAAAAGCACCGGCGTTGGCCCGGCATGCTCCGCCACCCGCTCGCGGGCATCGACTACTCGGGCGAGGAGATCGTCGAGCATGGCGGCTTGCTGCAAATCGCGCAGGCCCGGCGTGTTGGGCGACGAGACGTTGACGGCTACGTAGCTCGCGACCGAAGCGAAGCGCTCGATCAACCGCACATAATCGGCGACGCGATCCGGCGCATCCTTATTGGCTCCGACATTGATGCCGACAATGCCGCCGCCCCACGCTCCCCCGCGTGCGGCGGAAGAAATGGAGGAGGTTACAGCGCGCGCCGCAAGCCGTTTAAGCACCACGTCGGCGCCCTGCGAATTAAAGCCGAGCCGGTTGATCACGCCGCCGTCGGCTTCAAGGCGGAAGACCCGCGGCCGCGGATTGCCGGCTTGCGGCAGCGGCGTGATGGTGCCGACTTCGACGAAGCCAAAGCCGACGCGAAGCAGCGCGTCGGGCACCTCGGCGTTCTTGTCGAAGCCCGCCGCCATCCCGACCGGATTGGGAAAATTCAGCGCGAAGGCCCGTACTGCGAGCCGTTTGTCATCGGGGACGATTCCCAGCCGCGGCGCAAATTTGAGCATTTTCAGCGTCAGGCCGTGGGCGTCTTCGGGATCCAGCGTTCGCAGCAGCGGCCGAATAAGCCTGTCGAACAGGCCGATCACGATTCCAGCTCCAGCAACGGGCGGCGGCCGTCGATCTCGTCGGCCAGCGGCCGAGCCCATTTCACCGCCGAGAGCGGCAACGGGGCATAGAGGTGCGGGAACATATCGTCGCCGCGCGATCGCTCCCAGACAAGCGTCATAGCGAGGGCCTCGGCATCGACCGCGACGAGGACCAAATCGGTTTTTCCGGCGTAGTGTTTCGCCAGCGTCTCGGCGAGCTGCGCGGCGGTGGAGAAATGGATGAAGCCGTCGCGATCGTCGGCTTCGGTCCCGAAAAACTGCTCGCCGGCCTCGGCTGTGCGCCACACGGCTTGCTCGCAGATTTTGTAGATGGTCGTCACCTGTGCGCGCGCTCCACCGCGACCCTATCGGCGCGGATTTGCCTGTTCAAGGTGAGCAACGCTGGCATTCGCCAAAAGTCCGCCAACAAAGCCATTCCGTACCTGGACTTGAGCGGGCAGGAATAATTCC
>JBAUGC010000605.1:0-1819 GCA_049679485.1 Xanthobacteraceae bacterium | reverse complement strand
TTTGCGGTGCGCTGGGGTTGATATTTTCGTCCGAAGTCCGAGCGATGCCGGTGTCACCCGCTCCGGCGCATGCAGTAGCGCCTCTCGTCACGCCAGTGCGCGGCTTTTGCGGTCTCGGCTTTCACCGTGGCCCCTACGGCTACTGTCTTCGCAACGGCGTGCCGTATGGGTACGTGCCGAGTTATCCGCCGCCGCCGGTCGTGGTGGGCGTGCCATACGTGTGCCCGTTCGGCTTCTACCTCGGGCCATACGGCCATTGCCACCAGTACTGAACTGACTCGGCGCATTGGAAAGGCATGGACGTCGCCCGCTCCTTGACAATGGGCGGCAGCCGCTTCTGATCCTGCGTGAGGCACGGTATGGCCGCGAGTGAGGGCAATCGTTCATCACCGGTGTCTAATTTGCGCCACCGGGGGAGGGCGTTTTGTTGAAATCGAAACTAACACGATGTATTTCGTTTGCGCTGTCGGTGCTCGCAGTTTGCGTAACTACGCCTAGCTTGGTGGACGCGCAACAGACCTGGACGCAAGCAGGGATGTTGAGATGCGCACTAAACCCGAGCATTGGCTTCGTTATTTTCGGGCACCAATCGATGGAGTGCAAATTTCAACCGGTCTCCGGTCCGGTGCAAGCTTACGATGGCGCGATCAATACCGTTGGTATAGACCTCGGAATCAGTGGCGGCGGTAGATTCGCCTGGGCAGTATTTGGCTCCGCAGCCGGAATACCCAACGGAGCCCTTGCGGGGGAATACGTCGGGGCTTCTGGCGACGTCGGTTTGGGAGTAGGGGTAGGGGCCAACGTGCTGGTCGGCGGTTCGAATCGCAGTGTCGCTCTGCAACCCGTATCGCTCGAAGGTTCGATGGCGGTGAACGCTGTGGCCGGCCTATCGCAGCTAAAATTGCGCCCAGCGCAAATGTAACGGTTATCCTGGCCGCCGATGCTATCTATTTGCTCGCGGCGGCGCCTCTCAGCGGTATGTTAAAGTGGGGGCGGGCTCGCGCGTCGCGAAGCCCCATGTTGAGGGCACCGCGTTCGTCTACACCTCCGGATGGGTGCAGGGGTAAGAGGAATGCGTCGGTTCATCGCGTTTTTTTTCCTTGTTATATTCTCAGGCGGCTGCACCACCAAATATCAAGAGATCAGGGACTGCCGATCAGGAGGACGAGGAACGCAGGAGACAGGCGCTCCGTATGATCCGGGCAAGGCCGTGCTTTATGGCCGTTTCATCAGCCTGGCTTACGCCATGTACCAAAAAAGCCCCGGCAATCTGACGCCTGAGCCTGCGTCAGACTTTCCCTTCGGCTACGAACTCACGGCGTGGATTCAGATGCGGGACTTTGTCCTCGGCAACACCGCGCCGTTATTTTACGGCTTCATTGCCCACAGCAGTGAAAATCCAAGCCACGCGATTCTCGCAATCCGCGGCACGGCAGATGAAGTCGAATGGTGGGACGACAGCAATGCGCTCGGAATGACGCCCTTCCCGGTGGCCAATTGCGGGAATGTCGCGTTGGGATTCGAAAGGATTTACGCGACCCTTGAGGTTGTAGAGCGTTCGGTCACCGAGGGAGGCGGACATAGCTCGCTGAAAGGCGCCGGGAGCTTTTCGGCCCAGGTCGCCGAACATCTCAGGCGTCACGCAGCAAAGACGCCGGGCGCGACCGCGGCGGAGCCCACAATCGAAGTGACTGGCCACAGCCTTGGAGCCCCACTTGCCACCTACTATGTTGCGGAGAACGCGCTTGTCCACAAGATCCGAAATCCGGTGCTTTATACGTTTGCTTCGCCACGCGTTGGGGATCGTGATTTCGCTGAT
>JBAUGC010000604.1:0-7801 GCA_049679485.1 Xanthobacteraceae bacterium | reverse complement strand
CAGATCAGGGCCGGCGTAACCACCAAGGCAAAGACCGTCAAAGAAGCCATTGACGCCAACGCGAAACTGATGGCCACCATTACCGATGCGTTGAGGGATTCGGGAATTGCACAAAAGGATATTCAGACCTCGCATTTTTCAGTCCAGCCGGTTTATGCGCCGCCGCAACCGAATACCGAACCGAAGCTTTCCGGCTTCAGTGTCTCCAACCAGCTAAGCATCACCATCCGCCAAATCGCGACGGTCGGCACGATTCTCGACCGGGTGATTGCCGCCGGGGCGACCGATGTTGGCGGGGTAGAATTTCTGCATTCCGATCTGTCAAAGGCGCTCGATCAGGCTCGCGAGGCTGCAGTCGCCGACGCACGGCGTAAGGCCGAACTCTATGCGCGCGCCGCGGGCCTGGAGCTTGGATCCGTCGTGTGGATCACGGAAGACCCCGGTTATGCTCGACCGGGTCAGATGAAGGCGATGCACGCCGCCGGCGGATTGGGAGCCGCGGTGCCGATTGCCGCCGGCGAGGACACCTTACGCGTCCAGATCACCATAGGTTTCGGTACCGGCCTCTAAAAGTTCGCTCGGGCGGCGCGCCGACACAACCGACTCAAGACCGGGTAGTACCACGAGTGAGCCTGGGCGCAGTTTGAATTGCTGCTATGCAAACGCGTCCGCATTGTCTTGTCCGTGTTCCATGAACCGAGTGCGGTCACGCCGCCGCCGGTTGGTTTGAAAGAAAATCGTTCTGATTTTGCTGCGGTTTAGTACGTAATATTTTTGCAGGCTCTACCGCGACGTTCGCATGCTGCACGACCCTCGCTGCGCGTCCTGATTGCAACACTTGTCATTCTTGTGCGTCGCACCATGTACGTTTTCCGATCGCCGGGTCGGCTCACATTGGAGGGCATCGATGTCGTTACTGTTTTCACCAACTAAGCTTGGTCCGCTCACGCTGCAGAATCGTCTGGTGATGTCGCCTCTCACCCGCAATCGGGCCAGCGGCAATGTCCCGGGCGACTTGGCGGTGGAATATTACAGTCAGCGCGCATCCGTCGGCCTGATCATCACCGAAGGTACTTCGCCCTCGCCAAACGGATTGGGCTATCCGCGCATTCCCGGCGCCTTTTCCGCCGCGCAGACGGCCGCATGGAAAAAGGTTACGGACGCCGTTCACGCCAAGGGCGCCAAAATTTTTCTGCAATTGATGCACACCGGCCGGATCGGACATCCGCTCAATCTGCCGGCCGGCGCGACTGTATTTGGTCCCTCCGCGGTCGCGGCCGCGGGCGAAATGTACACCGACGCTGGAGGATTGAAGCCGCACCCCACGCCAAAGGCGATGACCGACACGGACGTCAAGACGGCGCTCGGCGAGTATGTCCAGGCGGCGAAGAATGCGGTAGCGGCGGGCTTCGACGGTGTCGAGTTGCACGGCGCCAACGGTTATCTGCTCGAGCAGTTTATCCGCCCGAATTCCAATCAGCGGACCGACGCGTATGGCGGTTCAATCGAGAACCGCGCCCGGTTCGTGCTTGAGGTCGCCAAGGCGGTGATCACGGCGATCGGCAAAGATAAAGTCGGCATCCGGCTGTCGCCGTATGGCGCCTTCAACGACATGCCGCCCTATCCGGAGATGGAAGCGGATTACGCCTATCTCGCGCGGCAGCTCAATGCGCTTGGCTTGGCTTATGTGCATCTCGTGGATCATTCGTCGATGGGCGCTCCGGCCGTGCCGCAGTCGATCAAGGACACGTTCCGCAAGGAGTTCAAAGGCGCGCTCATTCTCTCCGGCGGCTATGACGCCACGCGCGCTGAAGCCGATCTCGCCGCCGGCAAAGCCGATCTGATTGCGTTCGGGAAGCCGTTCCTGGCCAATCCTGATCTCATTAAGCGCTGGCAGTCGGGCGCGCCGCTCAATGCGCCGGATCCGAACACGTTCTACACGCCCGGACCGAAGGGCTACACCGATTATCCGGTACTGGCGAAACAACCGGAGCCGGTGTAAGCGCGATTGAAATCGCTCGCCGAAATGGCCCTCCCCCGCAAACGGGGGAGGGCGCACGTGGGCTGGCTTGGACGACGGTTTATTTTTTCCCCAGCACCGAAATATCCGATGGGTCGGTGTACGCAGGATGTTTCCAGCCGTCCTCGTCGTAGTCGGCCATGCATTGCTCGACCAGCCCGATCATCCCGTTGAGCGCGCCGCTTCCCTGAGATTGCTGGAGCTGAAAGACCCGAATCAGTTCGTGGCTGCCGGAATAGTTCATTTCATAGAGCTCGTGGCGGGCGCCGAATTCGGTGCCGATGGCGTCCCAGAGCAGCTTCATGGTCTTGATGCGCTCCTTGTAATCGATGCCATTCGATCCGCGCACGTAACGCGCCAGATATTTATCGATGTCGGGGTTCTTGAAATCGCGGGCGTGGGAGGGAAGATAAATCAGCCCGGACGCGATCACCTTTTCGACGATGTTGCGCACCGCGGGATAGGCTTCAGTCATGAACAACCGATACGTGGCGCCTGCGCGCACGTTCGGCAGCACGGCGCCGTCGACCCAAGGATCGGGGTTACACGCCATGGCATCAGTGAGCGACCAGAACAGATTGCGCCAGCCGATCACTTCGCCGATCTGCGCCTGCACACCGCGAAACGCTTCGACACCGGTCGTGCGCGCGGCCTTGTAGAGCAGACCGGCGATGAAATCGAGCTTTACCGCGAGCCGCGTGCAGCCCTGGAAAGTGAAGCCGTTGAAGAAACCCGATTGCGGATAGAAGTTCTTCAGCCGCTCGACGTCGCGATGAACGAATACGTTCTCCCACGGGATGAACGCGTTGTCGAAAACGAAAATGGCATCGTTCTCATCGAACCGCGACGTCAGCGGGTAATCCCAGGGTGAGCCGGTAGCGGCGGCGGCCATTTCATACGACGGCCGGCAGATCAGCTTGATACCCGGGGTATTCATTGGCGCGATGAACATCACCACCATGCTCGGGTCGGTGATCTCGACGCTCATGTTCTGGCCGAGAAAGTTGTAATGGGTGAGCGCCGAATTGGTGGCGACGACCTTGGCGCCGGACACGTAAACGCCGGCGTCGGTCTCTTTCTGGATGGTGATGTAGACGTCCTTGACCTGCTCGATCGGCTTGTTGCGATCGATCGGCGGATTGACCAGGGCGTGATTGAGAAACAGCACCGCCTCCTGGCCGCGCTTGTGCCAGGCGCGCGCGTTGTCGGCGAACTTGCCGTAGAACTCTGCGTTGGCGCCGAGCGTGTTCAAGAAGGCGGCCTTGTAATCGGGGCTGCGCCCGAGCCAGCCATAGGTGATGCGCGCCCACGCGGCGATGGCATCACGCTGGGCGATAACTTCCTCGCGAGAGCGGGCCGCCTTGAAGAATTTGTGGGTGTAGCCGCCCGAGCCGGTGTCGGTCGGTGCAGTCAGTATTTCCTTGGACTGCTTGTCGTGCAGGGCGTCGTAAAGCAGCGCAACCGAAGCGGCGGCATTCCGGAACGCGGGATGCGTCGTGACGTCCTTGACCCGCTCGCCGTAGATGTAGACTTCGCGGCCGTCGCGAAGCGATTCCAAAAATTCCGCCCCCGTGAAGGGACGTTTTTTACCTGCGACGATCGCTTCGGGATGCTCCGGCATTCACTGCTCCATTCTCGATCTTCGACGAAACTCAGCCAGCCGCTCGTGCCGGATCGCCCAGAACGTAAGCGCGCCGACAATTACGACGGCTAGCGGCGCTCCGGCCAGACCCGCCGTCGCATAGCTGCTGGCGCCCAAAACGGCACCCAGTACAAAACCTATCGCAATAGCAAGAACGATGAGCAACCGCGAACGCACCGCGGCGAATTCTCGCGCATTTTCGAGATCATCCGGGTCTCGCGCGCGCCGGCGCCAAGCCAGCAGCAGCGCGGTGGTCTCGACGCCGAGTTGGGTCATATTGCCGGTCATCACGTTGGTCTGCGGGACGCCGCGCATCAGCAGCCGCACGACGACACTCTGCGTGCCCATCGCCATGGCTCCGAACAGGCCGGCGAAGATTCCGTGCCAGTCCTGGACGCTGGTGATCGGAGGACCAATCAAAAGCAAGACCGTGAAGGCGGCGAGCAGCGCCGTCTCGAACGCGAGCATCCATGGCAGCGGCGCGCCGCCCTGATCGCGGACCCATCCGATCAATCCGGCCGTCAGCGCTGCCGCAAACAGGAAGGCCACAATTGCCAGCACCTTGCCGGTGATGCCGAGGTCATGGGTGACGAGCTCGGCGCCGGCGGTCACGAAGCTGCCGGTGACCTGCGCGACGAACAGCCCGAACAGCGCGAGGAATGTATACATGTCGACATAGCCGGCGACGAAGGCCAGAAGTGCCGGCACCAGACGCGGCAGCGGAACCTCGCGGGCGGCTCCGGCTTCCGTCATCGGCAAGCTCTGCTGCGCAAGCCGGGCATCTTTCCGGTCAGATCCTCGCGGATTTCATGCTTAACTGTAAATCGGAGTTACTCCGATGCAAATGAGCCACTTCCATTATCTGCCGCTCACGCCCGGCTTTTTCTCGATTCTTGTCGGGCTTTTCGTGGCTTTATTGGTCGTTCTATTGGTGCTGCGTGCGCTGCGCCACGCTTATCTCAGCCTTGGGATCAGTTCCTCGACCGCCATGCTGTTGCTGTTCAGCTCGCTGATCGGCAGCTATTTCAACATCCCGGTTGCGGTACTACCGCACGAACACGTCGTATCGGACCAGGTCATCGATTTTTTCGGCATGCAATACAACGTGCCGGTAGTTGGGGACTGGGCCGGAACGGCGGTCGCGGTCAACGTCGGCGGCGCAGTCATCCCGACGCTGATGTCGATCTATCTGCTTGCGGTTCGCGGGTTGTGGATCAACGGTGCGATCGCGACCGCTGTCGTCGCGCTGGCGATGCACTGGCTTGCCAATCCCGTGCCGGGGATCGGGATCGCGGTACCGGTGTTCTGGCCCGCGCTGATCACTGCCGTCGTTGCGCTCGTGCTGTCGCGCGAAAATGCCGCGCCGCTCGCTTACATCGCCGGCAGCCTGGGCACGCTCATTGGCGCCGACCTTACCAATCTCGATAAGGTGCGCGGGCTCGGCGCTCCGGTCGCCTCCATCGGCGGCGCCGGTACTTTCGACGGGATTTTCCTCACCGGGATTCTTGCCGTGCTGCTGGCCAGTCTTGTACCGACAAGACGGCCTGCGCCACAGCTGTAGTCGCAATCTCACATCAAAAGCCGCGACACGCTACGAAGCCGGCGAGCACAATGAACATAAACAGGTCTGAGATCATCGCCGTCCAACCCTGCAAATTTAGGCCGCCCCGCAGTATATGGCCTGCTCCAGCGAGGCCGTAATAGAGTCCGCCGACGATTGCCGCCGGGACCAGGAAACCGGATTTTGCCAGCGTCGCCAACCCCAGCGTGCCCATCGCCAGGTTGCCAAAGCCGACTTCGCGAACGATTGCGAACGCGCCGCGATCCTTGATTTCGAAAATGCTCTCGGCGGTGAATTGCGGTTGTAGTACCTGCCGAACGCCGGCAATGAACAGCCGCACGCCGACGCCCCAGAACACGAACCATTTGCCGATGAGCAGCATGATGTCGAGGGTGCCGCCGACCCTAAGCGCCTCGACGACGACGGAAGCGGCCGGAAGGATCAACAGTAGCAGAACAACCGTAACGACATACATTTTGGTCCCCTGATCAGGCGGTGCGGCTTTCGCGAGATAGCTAAGGCTTGGCGGCCGGTCGAATAATAGGGTTTAGTGCGATTGAAGCCGGCGGGCCAGGTCGCCGACGAACGCAGAAAGTACGGAAGCGCTACAGCAGGGGAACAGCTGATGTCGTGGTATTATTATCTCGCCCATTTCTTCGCCGGAGCATTCTTTGCCAACGCCGTGCCGCATTTTGTGCAGGGCATCTGCGGCAACAAATTCCAGTCTCCGTTCGCGTCGCCGCGGGGAGTGGGTGAATCCTCGGCGATCGTCAACGTGGTCTGGGGCTTTTTCAACTTCGTTATTGCTGCCTTTTTGATACGCTACTTCTTCACAGCCCCGCCGCGGCCCGTTGGCATAGCGATCGCAACCGGCCTCGGTATTTTCGCCATGGCGTTGTTGCTCGCCGGCCATTTTAGCAAGGTGCGCAATAGCGCGCACCATCCGTGAGGAATGGCATGTATTTCCGTTCTGCTCATCTGTTCGCGGTCCTTGCCTTCGGCCTGCTCGGTGACGCTGCGACCGCTCAGGAGGCGGGGGACATGAAGCTCGATGACGTCGGCTTTGTGATGCGCCCGGCAAACACGCCGCAACAGCTCGAGCGGTTGCGACTATTGCCGCCGCGAACATTCGTCGCGCGCGTTAGCGATGGCAGGCGTTACTACATCTACGCCGATCCTGACTATTGCCGGTGTGTTTTCCTCGGCGGAGAAATGGCGATGCAAAACTATCGGGATCTCGCGACACCGCCGACGCCCATACCCACCGGGCCGGACAGCGGTCCGCCGTCGTGGCCGTTTGTCCTCCCACTTCCACCCGATATCGCGATCGGCAACGGCGATACTCTCGATTATTCGTATTGATGAGGTTTGCTCTCGTATGCCCAAGAAAATTGCCGGTGCGCAGGCTGAGCAAAGTGATCCGCGGTCGATCGCGGCCTATCATGCTCATATCTATTACGATCCGAAAAAGACCCGCGATCGGGCGGAGCGTTTGCGTGAGCGGGTTGCCGCGGAATTTCCCGGCGCCAAGCTTGGCCGCTGGCATGACGAACTGGTCGGGCCGCATCCGCAATCCATGTATCAGATCGCGTTTCCGGCCGATCTCGTCGGGTCATTCCTGCCCTGGCTGATGCTCAACCGCGATGGCTTGAATATCCTTCTCCACCCGGAGACCGGAGACGATTACACCGATCATACCGCGCACGCCTGTTGGTTCGGCGCGGTGTTGCCGCTGCGGGTCGAGGTGTTGCGCAAGGGCGCCGAGAAAAAGCTCGCCAAGAATCTGTGAGCCGTTCAACCGTGCAGCGTTCTACAACTCAAACGCGAAGTTGTGGAACCATATACGATCTGATCAGTTGTTACGTTTGAGGAAACCCAAACAGGAAAAATCCATGCAAAAGATATTAGTCGCGTTGACCTTCGCCGTCGGCGTCGGTCTCGTTTGTTGCCAAAGCGCAAGCGCGGCGCCGGCGAGCGGAGCGGCGGTGCAGGACGCCGCGGCCGCTACCTCGCCGCTGCAGCAGGTCCAATACAGCGAACGCCGCACGCGCCACGGCGTCGTGAAGTGCTATCGCACTCTCGTCATCGGCCCATACCGCTGCCATTACTTCCCGCTTTGACGGCAGCCCGAGAGCGACAATCGCTCCATCAGCAAGCGATGTGCTGTTGCATCCTTTAGCCGAGGCAGTTTAAGCGCTGTCCTCGACGTCGGTTTCCGGCCGATCGTCGCCACGGGCAAGCTCAGAGTGCCACGTGCCGTTCTGATCCTCATACTCGATGGCCTCGGTTCGTCCCGGGGCGCGTTGCTCGGCGGCGGCGCGGTGCGCTGCATCGAGCGCCTCTTCGTGGGTCGGAAAACTCTCGGAGAAGACGCCGTCGACGGTGTAGGCCCAGCCGTCTTCGTGGCGAACGACTTTGTAGGTGACATGGACCATCGGATTGGCTCTTCGGTTGGCTGTGAGCAGCATCTGCCGCTCAGGGCGTGATAGCAAAGCCCGTTGGCCAAGTGAAGTTCTAACGGCGGCGCGCGCCTTCGGGCCAAACTGTGCCGTATTGCCGTCGCCTCGGTTTTGATCCG
>JBAUGC010000603.1:0-22723 GCA_049679485.1 Xanthobacteraceae bacterium | reverse complement strand
GGCCGCGGCCGTTCGGATGCGCTGGTGAGCGTCTTCCATTGACTTCTGCCCCTCACTACTGCCCTACCGTCAAGGTGACGGTTGCGGAAACGGCCAAGCGGACGCCTCCCCTGTTTGGCCGCGATGGCGCAGATAGTGATCGGCAATGACGCACGCCACCATGGCTTCGCCGACCGGCACGGCGCGGATGCCGACGCACGGATCGTGACGGCCGGTCGTCGTGATTTCGGTATCACGGCCGTAACGATCGACGGTCCGGCGTGGAGCAGGAATCGACGATGTCGGCTTGACCGCAAAGCGCGCGACGATCGGCTGGCCGGTGGAAATGCCCCCAAGGATGCCGCCAGCGTTGTTGGACAAGAAGATCGGCTTACCGTCATTGCCCACGCGCATCTCGTCGCCGTTTTCTTCGCCGGACAACTCCGCGGCCCCAAAGCCTGCGCCAATCTCGACACCTTTGACGGCGTTGATGCTCATCAGCGCTGCGGCAAGGTCGGCGTCAAGTTTGCCATAAAGCGGCGCGCCAAGACCGGCCGGCACGCCCTCCGCAACGATCTCGATGACGGCGCCTATCGAGGAGCCGCGCTTGCGGATGCCGTCGAGATACTCGACGAAGAACGCTGCTTGCTGGGCGTCCGGGGTGAAGAACGGATTGCGCTCGACGTCGGCCCAGTCCCAGCGCGCCCGATCGATCCGGTGCGGGCCCATCTGAACCAGCGCACCGCGCACCTGAAAATTCGGCACGATTTTGCGCGCGATGGCGCCAGCAGCTACCCGCATCGCAGTCTCACGTGCAGACTGTCGGCCGCCGCCACGGTAATCGCGCAGACCATATTTGATATCGTAGGTGAAATCGGCGTGACCGGGCCGGTATTTGTCCTTGATATCGCCGTAGTCTTTGCTGCGTTGATCAACGTTGTCGATGAGCAGCGCAATCGGCGTACCGGTGGTCACCTGTTGGCCGCTTGCTTCATCCAAAAACACACCTGACAGGATTTTGATCGCGTCCGGCTCCTGGCGCTGGGTAGTGAAGCGCGATTGGCCCGGCCGGCGGCGATCGAGATAAGGCTGGATATCGGCTTCACTGAGCGCGATACGCGGCGGACAGCCATCGACCACGCAGCCAATGGCCGGACCGTGGCTCTCGCCGAAGGTCGTCACCCGAAATGAATGCCCGAAAGTATTGAACGACATGGTCGAACGACTGGCTGAAAACCTTGGCGCATTTTTTGGCGCATTTGAACGCCGCCTGCGCCCGCAGTCACTCCTTCCCGTTGTTGCCGACCGTGATATCCGGCGCGTCAGGATGCTTCATACCGACGATATGATAGCCGGCATCGACGTGGTGCACTTCGCCGGTAACCCCCCGCGACATATCGGACAGAAGATAAGCGCCGGCTTCGCCAACATCATCGATCGTCACATTGCGCCGCAGCGGCGCGTTGTATTCGTTCCATTTGAAGATGTAGCGCAGGTCGGCGATGCCCGCCGCGGCGAGTGTCTTGATCGGCCCCGACGAAATCGCATTGACGCGGATGTTTTTCACGCCGAGATCGGCGGCGAGATAGAGCACGGATGCTTCGAGCGCGGCTTTGGCGACGCCCATAACGTTATAGTGCGGCATCCATTTCTCAGCTCCGTAATAGGTGAGCGTGAGCATGGAGCCGCCGTTCGGCATCATCTTCTCGGCACGCTGTGCGACCGAGGTGAAGGAATAGCAGCTGATCAGCATGGTCTGAGTGAAATTGTCCTGCGTCGTGTCGACGTACCGGCCGTCGAGCTGCGCGCGATCCGAGAATGCGATAGCGTGGACGAGGAAGTCGAGCGCACCCCAGGCCGACTGCACCGCGGCGAAAGCCGCATCGATGGTCGCCGGCACTGCAACGTCGCAATGTCCGATAACGAGCCCGCCGACCTCCTGAGCCAGCGGCTCTACCCGCTTCTTGAGTGAGTCGCCCTGATAGGTGAAAGCAAGCTCCGCTCCATGACCGTGGCACGCCTTGGCGATGCCCCAAGCCAGCGAGCGCTGATTGGCGACCCCCATGATCAGGCCGCGCTTACCGCGCATGAGGCCCGAGACTCCCGGCATTCTCCGACCCCGCTACAACGTTTTCAGGCGCCTAGGCCTCGTATGGCATAGGGCTGTGGGGGCCTTCAAGCGCGCCACCGGAACATGTTGGACTACAGATCCGCACGCATACGTCGTGAAACCGGGTTTTTGATTGAACGCCGGAACGCCCCCAGGACCCTACATCCCCTTGCGCGGATCGTAGGGTTTGTCGTCGCGCCATTTTTTCATCAACTCCTCAAGTTCGGCGTCACCATGCTCGGGGAGGACGATGCGAACTGTGGCGAGGAGATCACCCTTGCCCTCCTTGGCCGGAAACCCCTTGCCCTTAAGGCGGAGGGTACGGCCGCTATTCGTCCCGGCGGGGATCGTGAGCTCCAGCGGTTTGTCGAGAGTAGGCACCCGCACCTTCGCGCCGAGGACGGCTTCATAAAGCGTGATCGGCAGGTCCAGCCGGATGTCTGCGCCATCAAGCGTAAAGGTCGAATCCGGGGCGATGGAAACCGTGATGAGTACGTCGCCTGCACCACCCGGCCCGGGCATGCCTTGGCCGCGGAGCCGTATTTGCTGACCGTCGGCGATGCCCGCAGGAATCTTGACTTCAAGATCCTTGCCGTTCGGCAGATGGAGGCGCTGAGTAACCCCATGAGCGGCGTCCGGGAGCGTGACGGTCAGCGCCGCGGTGACATTGGCGCCGGGGCCGGCGGCAAAACCCTCGCCCTCGAATGCCGCGCCGGCGCCGCCGCGACGTGCCCCACCCATCCCACCGAAGGCTTCTCGCAGGATATCTTCAAAGCCACCTTGCCCAGCGGCGCCGCCACCTGCACGGCCTCGCCGCGCATTACGGGTAAACCCCTCTGGGCCAAAGCTGAAAGTCTCGAATTCCGCTTCCGGGCCAAAACCGCCGCCAGGCCTTTGCCCTCCCCCTCCGCCAAATCCCTCGTAGCCGCGGAATCGCGGCTTGCCTTCGGCGTCGATCTCGCCGCGGTCGAAGGCCTTGCGCTTGTCGTCTTCGCCGAGAATTTCATACGCGGCGTTAAGCTCGGCAAAGCGGGACGCCGCCTTCGGATCGTTCTTGTTGGCGTCGGGATGCAGTTTTTTGGCGAGCCGCCTAAAGGCGCTCTTGATGTCGGCTGCGCTCGCCTTCCGATCGACGCCGAGCACATCATAGGGATCACGCATTCCCCATGAACTCCGTTAGGTTTTGGGGCTGGCCCCGCCCGCCCATGGTTCCCAATGTGGGACTTAAATCGCCGTCCCGCAATGCAATACCGGCCGTAACGGATCGTCTGTGTGTAGATGACGATATGTTCAGCCCTGTTTGAGCTGCTTCAGGCTCTTCACTTGCCATCTGCCGTGCTCCGAGCGACAGGCCTCGCCCTTTAGCCAGGCTTGCGCCTGCCCATGCACATAGCTCGCCAGGAAGTCGCGGCAGAACAAGACGCCTTCACCATAGGATGCGGCCAGCGGCGTGATGTTACCGCCTGCGCCGTTGTGCGGATTCTCCCACGGAAAGCTGCTATCCTTGCTGCCACGTGCGAGAGCGTCTGCAGCGACCGCGCGTGCATAGACGAGGTCAGCCTCCGAAGGGGTCGCCGCTTGGTCCAGCCGATCCTTTAGCGCTATGGAGCTGGTTTGCTCTCCATCGGCGGCGCTGTTTTCGAACATCGTATCCAGCGGCAGCGAGCAGCCGGCAGCCGTCATCGCGCTAAGCGTAACCACGGCAATGGCTAGCCGACGCAGCGGCCAACATAGGCGCGACTGCACGGTTCCATTATATAGAGGCTGGTAGTCCGCTTCCCGATCGCCGTGTGCGAGCAATTGGGGTACCTCAACGCAATGTCCGATACTGCGCCGATAGAACACCCCGGATGGTTAACGAGCGGTGACTTCGCCGAAGCCGACGAGCCGCTGCGTCTATTTGCGGCGTGGTTTGCCGAGGCCCAACGCGCCGAGCCGGTCAACCCTGACGCCATGGCGCTCGCCACTGTGGATGCCGACGGGCTGCCCAATGCCCGGATGGTGCTGCTAAAGGCGTTCGACGAGCGCGGCTTCGTTTTTTACACGAACCTCGACAGCGTGAAGGGCCGCGAATTGGCGGACGCGCCGAAAGCGGCGCTTACGTTCTATTGGAAATCGCTGCAGCGCCAGGTGCGGGTGCGGGGCGGCGTGGAGTTAGTCACGGCGGAAGAAGCCGACATGTACTTCGCGACACGCTCGCGCATGGCGCAGATCGGCGCGTGGGCCAGCAGACAATCCGCCGCACTAGAGAGCCGCCTTGCGTTCGAGAAGGCGGTCGCGCGCTACACGGCGAAATTCTCCATTGGCACGGTGCCGCGACCGCCGCGTTGGTCGGGCTATCGGGTCGTGCCTAAGGAAATCGAATTCTGGCAGGAGCGGCCATTCCGCCTGCACGACCGCATCGCTTTCAGGCGTGACGATCGAAGCACGCCGTGGAGCAAAACGCGGCTTTACCCGTAAGGACAACAAAAGTGCCAACGAGCAACCAACCGCGCCGCACACTCCTTCTCACGGGGGCGAGCCGCGGTATCGGCCACGCCACCGTCAAGCGTTTCTCCGCCGCCGGCTGGCGCGTCATCACCTGCTCGCGGCACCCCTTCCCCGAAAATTGTCCGTGGGAAGCGGGACCGGAAGATCACATCCAGGTCGATCTGGCGGAGCCAGCCAACACTACGGAGGCGATCGCCGAGATCAAGCATCGGCTCAACGGCGAATTGCATGCGCTGGTCAATAACGCCGCGATTTCGCCGAAGGCTGCGAAGGGCAAGCGGCTCGGCTCGATCGACACCTCGCGCGAAGATTGGCACCACGTGTTCCAGGTGAACTTCTTTGCCCCAATCATGCTGGCGCGCGGGCTCCTCGACGAACTCAAGGCCGCCAAGGGCTCGGTCGTCAACGTGACCTCGATTGCGGGCTCACGCGTGCATCCGTTCGCAGGTGCCGCGTATGCGACGTCGAAGGCAGCACTGGCGTCGCTGACGCGGGAGATGGCGCACGACTTCGGCGCCGTTGGCGTACGGGTCAATGCCATCGCGCCCGGCGAGATCGACACGGCCATGCTGTCGCCAGGCACGGAAAAGATCGTCGAGATGATCCCGATGCACCGGCTCGGCACGCCGGACGAGGTGGCTAAAATCATCTACGTGCTGTGCACCGACACGTCTTCCTACGTTAACGGTGCCGAAATTCACATCAATGGCGGCCAGCACGTTTAAGGCCGCTGCCCCAAAGTCGCTCCTTGGGCTTTGCTACTGACGGCGATCGACAAACCGTGGCGCTTTGAGGCTCCGCTCGAACTCGGTTGCGAGCGTTCCGCGCTTGAGCGCTTCCACGAGCGGCGTGATCTCGAAAACCTCCTTGACGCTGCTGCCGACGCGCGTACACGCGGCGTCCGGATCGACCGTGCTGCTGACCTCGATGAGAACCCTGACGCCTTCGCGACCTGTAGACGGCTCGGTCTCCAGGATCGCCTGAAAATCGAGAACGTCGGGATTGCGGAACATGAAGTCTTCGAAATCGGCGTGATTGACGTTGACGCCGCGCACCTTGAAAAAACCGGTGGTGCGATTGGCGTGCCTGATCATCGGAAAAAATTCGGCGAACAGCCCGGAGCCGGACGAACGCGATACATAGCTGACCAGATCGCCCGAATTCCAGCGCAGGAACGGCGTCGCATGATTGGTCCATAGCGGTGTGACGCACAGCGTGCCAACCTCGCCCTCCGGGAGCGATCTGCCGGTCTCCGTGTCAACCACTTCGATGAAATACATATCGGTCCAAATGTGGATGCCATCGTGAGCCGCCGTTTCCGCGCCCATCAAGCCCGCTTCGCTCATGCCGAACACGTCAAAGACCTCCGCGCCCCACATGCGCGATAGCTTGTCTCGCTTAGCGGCGGATAAAGTTTCCGCCGAGCAAACAAGCTTTCGTACCGAAGACGCCGCCAGATCGATGCCTTTGGCCTCGGCGAGATTAGCGAGATGCAGCGCGAAGCTGCTCATGCCGATGAAAACGCCCGGCCGCAGGTTCTGGATTAGCTCGAGCTGCGCGATCGAGGGATAGGCGTTCCCGGCACCGACCCAGACCATACCCACGTCGGCCAAACGGGAAGAACGCGCCCAAACTTGGCCGGCGGGATGGATGCCGAGCGGAAACGAAATATGGCACAGCTCGCCCGGCTCGATGCCGATGCACGGGAACGAACGCGCCCACGACAATTCGCCGTAGCGCAGATCGTCCTTGGTGCGCGGATAGAATACCGGCTGCCCGGTCGAGCCGCCGGAGCGCCAGTACTCGGCGATCTTGTTTTGCGGGACGATGCACAGAGCCCGTAGGAATTCGGCGTGGGAGAATTTTCGCAGCACGTCCTTGTCGAGGATCGGGATGCGCTCCCACATTTCCTTGTCGTCGAGCCGCCGCGGATCGATATGGTCGAGCTTGTCGCGATACCACGATGCGTTCTTGGCCAATTCGAAGGCGTTGCGCTTACGCTCGCTTTGGATGCGCGCGATTTCTTCGCGCGATTTGGGAAATGGAAGCGCAAACTCCACGGCAGCCTCCGAAGCTTCCCGGCCCAAGGACGATATTGCAAATCTGCGGCTGGTTACAGCGCTACGCCTTTCGATCTACATGCGTGCAGCAAGCACCCGCGAAGTGTGGTCGTACATGCCGGTTAAGAGCGATAGCACGTTGCTCGCCGATTTGAGCTGCGCCTCGATATTCGGTACGTCGGCGCTCGGTGAGATCAGCAATTCGCGTCGCGACGCAACGAGGAATTCGGTCAAATCTCGTCCGGCCTGCGTTGGCCGGTAGCGGGTATCGCGGTTGGTGCTGCCGGGGACCTTCTCGATCAGACCGGCCGCCGTCAATTTCCGCAAGCTGTACTGAATGTTGGATATGTCGTCGCGGTTGCTGAAGCGGCTCAACTCGCTGACGCTGCGTGGCCGCGGCGTGAACATGAGCTGTTGCAGGATCACACATTCCTGCCCGGTCAGTTTTTGTTGCGCGCCGGTCGGGCCGAATACCGCGCCGGCGAAACGATAGAAAGCTTCCGCCGCGCAAATCAGTGCCTGCTCGAATTCCAAAAACGAGCGCTCGCGGTCGCTGCGCCCGAGCGGCGGCGTGGTTTCGAGTCTCTCGACATTTGCACGTCCTTTACTTGCCGGCATGCGACCTCCTTCCTGGCATTTCATCCGCACACAGTAGATTGACTGATAGAAATTACAAGATAAAATCAGTTGAAAATGTGAGGGGCCTCATGAAGGAGAAACAAGCGTGAAGATCATTGTCATCGGCGGAGGTCCTGGCGGGCTTTACTTCGCGCTGCTGATGAAAAAGCGCTTCGCGGACCACGACGTCACCGTCTACGAACGCAACCGCGCCGACGACACGTTCGGCTTCGGCGTGGTTTTCTCCGACGAGACCCTCGACAACCTCATGGATTACGATCGCGAATCCTATGAAGCGATCACCCGCGAGTTTTCGTATTGGGGTGAGATCGACTTTCATTTCCGTGGTGACGTGGTCCGCTCGACCGGGCACGGCTTTTGCGGCACCGAACGCCGAACGCTGCTGACGGTTTTGCAGCAGCGCTGCCGGGAGCTCGGGGTCAAGCTTGAATTCTCGCGGGAAATTTCCGACCTGGCCGAATTCGATGATGCGGATTTGATCGTCGCTGCCGACGGCAGCAACAGTTTTGTTCGCGAACGCTACAAGGAGCATTTCCAGCCGAAAGTCGAATTGCGGCGCAATCATTTCATCTGGCTGGGCAGCACCGCGCCATCGACCACTTTCTCGTTCCATTTCGCCGAAAACGACTGCGGCATCTGGGATCTGTGCACCTATCAGTACAAGAAGGACATGAGCACCTGGGTGGTGGAGGCGCCGGATACCACCTGGGCGAAAGCCGAAGCAGCTCTAACTAAACTCAACGAGGCCGAAACCGTCGCTTATCTGGAGCGGCTCTTCAGCAGCCAGCTCAATGGCGGCAAACTCATCGCAAACCGCTCGTACTGGCGGCGCTTTCCGGTCATTAGCAACAACAACTGGTACTACAAGAACATCGTGCTGCTCGGCGATGCCCTGCACACGGCGCACTTTTCGATCGGATCGGGAACTAAACTGGCGATGGAAGACGCAATCAATCTGTTTAACGCATTTGAAAAGTCCGGGTCGGTCGCCGACGCGCTGACGATATTCCAGAGCGCGCGCCGTGAGGATGTGGAGAAGACCCAATATGCGGCGAATGTGAGCGCGCTATGGACCGAAAATCCGTCGCGCTACTGGGGCATGAGCCCAATTCAGGCCTGTTTCAGCATGCTCTCGCGCGCCAAAGCCGTCACTTTCGAAAACCTGCGCCTGCGCGACCCAAAATTCGTCGACGACGTGCAGGCCTGGTTTGCCGGCACCGTTCGCGCCCAGGGCTTCGACGTGCCCGCCGAGAATCCGCCGCCACCCGTGTTCACGCCGTTCCGGATCGGGCAGATGGTGGTCGCGAACCGGATCGCCGTTTCACCGATGAACATGTATTCGGCCGAACCCGGCGGCATCGCCGGCGATTTCCATCTGGTTCATCTCGGCAAGCTCGCCATGGGCGGCGCCGGTCTGGTGTTCGCGGAAATGACCGCGGTATCGGAGCAAGGCCGCATCACGCCAGGATGCCCTGGCATCTATAATGACGAACAGGTCGCCGCTTGGCGGCGGATCGTCAATTTCGTCCACCGCGAGAGCCAAGCCAAATTCTGCCTTCAGCTCGGACATTGCGGACGCAAAGGATCGACCAAGCGCGGCTGGCAGGGCATAAATTATCCGCTCGATGACAACAATTGGGAGGTTTTCGCCGCTTCGCCGCTGGCGTTTTATGACTTTATGCATCTGCCGCGCGAAATGACGCGAGCGGACATGGAACGCGTCATCAACGAGTACGCTCAAGCGGCCATCAACGCCGACAAGGCTGGGTTCGACATGATCGAAGTCCATGCCGGTCACGGTTATCTGCTGTCCGGATTTATTTCACCGCTCAGCAACCAGCGCTCCGACGAATTCGGCGGCGTTTTCGAGAACCGCATGCGGTTTCCGCAGAAGGTGTTCGATGCAGTCCGCAGTCACTGGCCTCGTCACAAGCCGATTTCGGTGCGCGTTTCGGCGACCGATTGGGCGCCGGGCGGCATCACGCCGGAGGACGGGCTGCAAATCGCCGCCGCCTTTCGCGCGCACGGCGCCGACATTATCGATGTGTCAGCCGGGCAAACGTCGCGCTGGGCTAATCCGGTTTACGGGCGCATGTTCCAGACGCCGTTCTCGGAAATGATCCGCAACGAAGTCGGTGTGCCGACCATCGCGGTCGGAAACATCACGACGGCAGACCAGGTCAATACCATCATTGCCGCCGGCCGCGCCGATATCTGCGCGATTGCGCGACTCCACCTGACCAACCCGCACTTTACGCTCATGGCTTCGGCCGAATACGGTTATGGCGCGCAACTCTGGCCTTCACCATATGTTCCAGGCAAGGAGCAAGCCTTCCGCCTTATGCAGCGCGAGCAGGCGGAAATGGCGGCGCTGCGCCGAGCGGCGCGTCCATCGAGCCACGAGCAGCGGCGCGAATTCAAGCAAGCGGCCGAATGAACCGCAACGGACGTGGTGCATCATGACCGACGAAACCAACTTTCTGGAGCCAACGTCCTTTATCGATTGCGGCGATGAAACGATAAAGGCCTTCGCACAAAACGCTGTCGGATCCGCGCAGACAGCGAAAGAGAAAGCCATTGCGCTTTACAATGCCGTGCGCGACTCGATCCAATATGACCCTTATCTCGACTTTCTGGATCCTGCCGTGTTCCGCGCCAGCGGAGTGCTCGACGCCGGCAAGGGCTTTTGCGTCGGCAAATCGGCGGTGCTCGCGGCCGCGGCGCGCGCCAGCGGCATCCCCGCTCGTCCGGGCTATGCCGACGTGCGCAACCATCTCACTTCGAAGCGCCTGATCGAGACCGTCGGCGATACCTTCTACTGGCACTCGTACACGGAGCTGAATATCGACGGCAAATGGGTGAAGTGCACCCCTGCCTTCGATGCGGCCTTATGCGAGCGGGCGAATATTGCGCCGCTCGAATTTGACGGCATCAATGACAGCTTGTTCCATCCGTTCGACCAGGCCGGGCGCCGGCATATGGAATATCTCAAAGACCGCGGCCCGTTTCCGGACGTGCCGTTCCAGACAATCGTCGCGGATTTCAAGAAGTTCTATCCGAAACTTCTCGCCGCGAGCGCGACCGCCGCGAGATTCCGCGACGAAGTCACGACCTGATCGAACCGACGGTTGCCGCATTAATGGCCGCGTCCGGCGCTCGGGCCAGCACGATAATTTTACTTGGACCTGCTGCGCACAGCACGATGATTTTATCGGGCCCGACGCCCGTAGAAGATATGCTGCCCCCATCTGAGAGCCTTTCGGAACATCTCCGGCGTCCCGGCATTGTTCGGGGATTGAGGGGCGGATGGACGACCAAACGAAGCCTGCATTCACCGTTCAGACCCTCGTCGCCCAAGGGTCCGGCGCGCGCGACCCCATCACCAACGCCGTTACGCCACCCGTGCATATGTCGACCACGTTTTTACGCGATCCCGACAATGCCTATCGCGCCGGCTACGTCTATGGCCGAAGCGACAACTTTTCAGTGCAGCAGGCTGAAAACCTGATCGCTGCGCTGGAGGGTGCCGACGAGGCGCTTCTGTTCAGCTCCGGAATGGCGGCCGCTACGGGCGTGCTGCTCGCGCTGGACAAACCGACACATATCATCGCCTCGCAAATTATGTATTGGGGCTTTCGGTCCTGGCTGAAGGAAATCGGTCGCTTCGGCCACAGCATCAGCTTCGTCGAAACATCCGATCTCGATGCAGTTCGTGCCGCCATAAGGCCCGGCGAGACCGGCCTTTTTTGGATCGAGACGCCGAGCAATCCGCTGTGGACGATCACGGACATTGCCGCGATCGCCGACATCGCTCACGCCGTCGAGGCCATTCTCTGTGTCGACTCCACCGTTGCTACTCCGATCCTGACTCGGCCTTTATCGCTGGGCGCCGATATCGTCATGCATTCGGCGACCAAATATCTCAACGGACATTCCGACATTGTAGCCGGGGCCCTCGCCACGGCGCGGGTGAGCAGGCTGTGGGAGCAAATTCGCAAAACGCGCTCGCAACTGGGCAGCGCGCTTAGCGCCTTTGACGCGTGGCTGCTGATGCGGGGCATGCGGACGCTTGACGTTCGCGTTCGCCGCCAGTCGAGCACAGCGGCGACGCTCGCCGACCAGCTGGTCGGGCATCCCGCCGTCTCAGCCGTCCTTTATCCCGGCCTTGCACAGCATGTCGGCCACGAGGTCGCCTTGCGGCAAATGATCGGTGGCTTCGGCGGCATGTTCTCGATCCGCATCCGAAAGGGAGAGACGGCCGCCATTGCCGTCGCGGCAGCCGTCGGAATTTGGAAACGAGCGACCTCGTTCGGTGGCATCGAAAGCCTCATCGAGCATCGCGCCTCGATCGAAGGCGCAGGATCGCCTTGCCCGGGCGACCTGCTACGGTTTTCCGCGGGCCTCGAAGATGTGGACGAGCTTCACTTCGACCTCTTGCGCGCTCTGGCCTCGACGCGCGACTAGACCGTCACGCATATAAGAAATCCAGCACCGCAGTTTCAGCGAGCACGGCCTCGGGAATGCCATGGCGCGCGGAGCGCTCACGCTCTTGCGCGCTTTGCGTCGCCTGCAAATATGCGCCGAGGTGACGAGCGCGTCCGATGATGCGATTGTTTTCCGGCAGGCGCTCGGCCTCGAAATGTCGCAGCGCCTCTTCGACGTCATCGTTGTCGAGCGCTGCCGCCAGGGCCGCCGCGTCGTCGGCCGCCTTGGAGACGCCAGCCGCCACATGCGGGCGCGCTACAAAGGCTGCGTCGCCGATGATGGCGACGCGCCCAAAGGCAAGACGCGGGCTGGCGAGGTCGTAGATCGGTTGCAGGATCGGCTCGTCGATCAAGCGAACGACGGCGCGCAGTTGAGGCGCAAGCAATCGCTCGGCCGCCGCGCGCATATCAGCGACGGCATCGCGACGGATAAGTGGCGGCGGGATCGAGATTGTGTGGGTGGCGCCCGTCTCGTCGGTGAGGAGCCGCGGCAGCTCGTTCGCCTCATCCGCCGGGCGATACCACACGATGTTGTACCGGCGCCGGCCCGGCCGGAGATCGTCGTCGGGCCCGGCAACCGGATAGCTGAGAAATTGCTCGCCGGGCGGCAGGCAGAATGTCATCGCATCGAATAGATCGCGGTGAACTGCAGGCGGCAGCGCATCTTCGGCGATCAGCGCGCGCCAAGCCACATAGCCCGCATAAAGCGGGGTGGCGGCAGACAGGCATTGCCGCCGCACGGTCGAGCGCAACCCGTCGGCGCCGATGAGCACGTCACCTTCACTGGAGCTGCCGTCGCTGAAATGAGCAATGACGTTGCGGGCATTCTGCTCAAATGCCTCGAGACCGTGCCCACGGTGATAGCGATCGGCCGGAAATTCATCGCGCAGCACGCGATAGACCCGCTCCCAGGCCGTCAGCATCTGCGGATAGATGCCAGTAAGGGTCACTCTTCCCGCGCTACTAAGGATTTGGCGCCGTGCGATCGGCACGCCCAGGTCGCGCGCATCCAGACCAAGCGCGGTAAGCCGCCCGATCAATTCCGGTTGCGCCACGATCCCGGCCCCGCGACCGGCAAGTTCGTTTTCGACGCGCTCGAAGACATCGACCCGCCAGCCGCGGCGCTCGAGCATGATGGCGGCCAAAAGCCCACTCATCGAGCCGCCAATGATTAACGCGTGCCTCCCGGCGCGGCGCTGCGACATGCCAACACCTTGTTTTGCGCCGAGACTAATTGCCAATACCCCGGCGCTTTCTGTATTGTGCCGCCAATCGCTGGAGGAACGCCATGGCCCTGACCGGGCTCGGCTTTTCGTGCCGCCCCGGAGCGACGTTTGCTTTGGCCGCGGGACAGGGCTGAGGAATGATTTTTTCGTTCGATCTTCTGATCAATGCCGTCATATCGGGCATTCTGATCGGCGCCTTCTATGCAGCCGTAACCGCCGGGATTACGATATCGTTCGGCATCCTCGATATCGTCAACATCGCCCACCCCGCCTTCATTATTCTCGGCTCATACATCGCCTATATTGTTAACGCCACATTCGGCCTGGATCCGATCATCACTGCCATCATCGTGTCGCCGGCGTTTTACGCGCTGGGCGCTGCGATCTATCAAATCTATTACGTGTCATTCGAGAAGCGCGGCCAGGAATCGATGCGTGGGCTGGCGTTTTTCTTCGGTTTGTTGTTCATCACCGAAGTGACGCTCGTGCTCTATTTCGGCGTCGACTACCGTTATGTCGAAGCACGCTATATCGGTCCGACTTTGCACTTCGGCTATCTCGACATACCGCTGCGCATCTTGGTGCCCTGCCTGGTGTCGCTGCTCTTGATCGCAGTGCTGCAGCTCTTCCTCACGCGAACCTTCATCGGCCGCGCTATCATGGCTGTGGCGCAGGATCAGCTCGCACTCAAGCTCTTGGCGGTCGATCCGATCCGGATCAAGCGGATCGCCTTCGGCATTTCCATCGCCAGCGCTTCGCTTGCCGGCGCGTTTCTCATCATCATTCAGCCGGTCGAGCCATCGGTCGGACGCGAATATATCGGCCGCGTCTTCGCCATCTGCGTGCTCGGCGGCATGGGCAGCCTGCCGGGAACGGTTATTGCCGCAATGCTGGTCGGCATTGTCGAAAGTCTGACCTCGACGTTCTATGGCCCCTCCTGGGCGCCCGCCGTCTCATTCGGATTCTTGCTGCTGACGCTGGCGCTGCGGCCGGCCGGCCTGTTGGGACGCTAGAGACGTGCGCTCCGATCTATTCTTGCTAGTGTGCCTTGTCGTCGGCGGTATCGTCTATGCCGCCGCGCTTACGCTTGGCAACGACTACTACTTCTTCGCCGGCTACGTCGTGCTGCAATATGTCGTGCTCGCGACCGGCTGGAACATCCTCGGCGGCTATTGCGGTTATGTAAATTTCGGCTCGGCTGCGTTCTTCGCGCTCGGCGCCTATTCGACGGTCGCCATTCATCGGCTCTATCCGATGCCGATTCCCGTCTTGGTCGCTTTCGGCGGCGTGGTCTCCGGCGTCGTCGGTTTCGGCATGGGCTACCTGACGCTGCGGCTGCGAGGAGCATTCTTCGCCATTGCGACACTCGCGCTCGCGGTCGTGCTGGAGACTCTGATTGTCAATTGGGATTACGTCGGTGGCTCGCGCGGCGCCTATATTGTGCGACCTGAGTCGATCGCGCCGTTTGGCAGCTACATCAGATACCTGTTCCTGATCATGATGCTGCTCGCCGTGGGGGCGATCACTGTCGCACGGCTGATCGAGCGATCGCGGCTCGGTTACGGCTTCGCCACCATTCGCGACGACGAATTAGCAGCAGAAGCCTCCGGCGTCCCGACATTGCGGCTCAAGCTGATCGCGACCACGATCTCCGGCGGACTGATGGGAATGGCCGGCGCACCATTCCCCTACTACATCGGCTATTTGCAGCCATCCTCGGCATTCGGTCTCGATTATGCGGTCAATTCCATTGCCATGCCGCTGATCGGCGGCACCACAGGATGGGTAGGCCCGCTCATCGGCGCCATCCTTCTCGGCTCGCTGCAGCAGATCGCAACTGTAACGATCTCGTCGGCGGTCAATCTCCTGATCGTCGGTCTCCTATTGGTCGGCTTCGTCATCGTCGCGCCCAATGGCATTATTGGGCTGGTGAATAAATACCTACAACGCAAGCCAGTCGGTCCGGTCGGCCGCCGGCGTATCGAAGCCGACGTTCCGGAAGCAGCGCCATGAGCGAACTGCTCGGCGTCAACAATCTGGGCAAGCGCTTCGGCGGATTTGTCGCTCTGGAAAGCATCTCATTGTCGGTACGCGTGGGCGAGCGTGTCGGGCTCATCGGACCGAACGGCTCCGGCAAGAGCACGCTGGTGAACTGCATCTGCGGCACGCTGCGGAACGAAACAGGCTCGGTGCATTTCGACGGCCACGTGCTCGACGGCGCGACCGCGCACCAACGCACACGCCGCGGGCTTGCCCGTACCTTTCAGCTGCCGCGGCCGTTTGCCAGTCTCAGCATCGCCGACAATTTGCGCATTCCACTGCTCTACGCCGTGGCAGCACGCGGCGGCGCGCATCGCTCTACCCCCAACATCGAGGCACGATGCATCGATCTCCTGCGCGAGGTCGGCCTCGACGGCAAGGCAAAGCGGCTGCCGCGCGAGCTTACCCAAGTCGAAATGCGTAAGCTCGAACTCGCCCGCGCCATGGCGGCAGAGCCGAAGCTCCTGATCGCCGATGAATCGATGGCCGGCCTGACCCACTCGGAGGTCGAGGAGATTTTGACGCTGCTCAAGCGATTGAACGAACACGGCGTCACCATCATCCTCATCGAGCACATCATGCGCGCGGTGATGAGTTTCTCGCAGCGGCTGGTAGTGCTCGTCTCCGGGCGAAAGATCGCCGACGGCGATCCGAACATTGTCGTGCGCGATCCGGAAGTAGAGAAAGCCTACCTTGGCCAGTAGCCTCACCATCGCCGGCATTCACGCCGCCTATGGCGCGGTCCGCGTGATCGAGGACGTGTCGCTCAAGATCGGCGCCGGCGAGACCGTCGTCCTCCTGGGAACCAACGGCAACGGCAAGTCGACGCTCATGAAATGCATCATGGGAATGGTGCAGCCGAGCGAGGGCTCGATTATTGCCGAAATCGACGGCATCAATTACGATCTCATAGGCCGCAGAACCGAAGAAATCGTCGATCTCGGCATTGCGCTGGTGCCGGAAGGCCGCAGGCTGTTTCCCAAGCTCACGGTAGAGGAAAACCTGCTGCTCGGCGCTTTCCGCCGCACCGCACGCCGGGAGCTTACCCGCAATCTTGATGTTTGTTTCGAAACGTTTCCCCGCCTCGCTGAGCGCCGCTCCCAGCTAGCCGGCTCCATGAGCGGCGGCGAACAGCAGATGCTCGCGCTCGGCCGCGCGCTGATGCTGGCGCCCAAAATTCTGTTGGTAGACGAGCCCTCGGTCGGCCTAGCGCCGATCCTGGTGAAGCGCACCATTGACGCCATCGCCGAAATGAAACAGCGCTACAGTCTCACCGTGCTGATGGCGGAGCAGAACTTCACTCAAGCCATCCGCATTGCCAACCGCGGCTACGTGATCGTGCACGGCAAGATCGCGTTCGAAGGCGCGTCTGCGGACGAACTCAACAACAACGATCTGATCAAGAAGTTTTATCTGGGATTGTGAGCAGAGCGGTGGTGCCTCGCGGGCGGTGGTGCCGGCTGATCAATGCGCGCGCTGGAACCGCTTGCGGCGATCGCGCGGGGCTCGCCGCAATCTGGCGGGACAGCTTCTTTCTTCCGTCCGCCGGACGTTCAGAAGTTGCTTGCGCCGCTTCGGCTTTGCCGCCTCTGATGTGATGCGCGAACTTCTTTCTGCCGTCCGCCGGGCGCTTTTGCACCGCTTGCGTCGAGCGGGCTTTGCCCGCCGCGATCTGATGGGCGAACTTCTTTCTACCGACCGTCGAAGGTGCCGGGGGCGGTTTCAAATAGCTCGGCGGATTCGAAGCGCTGTCGTCATCCGATTTTCCGGCAAGCATGCCGGAATAACGCGAATAGAGTCGTTCGACTCGTTGCCGCCACATGTAAACAAACGCGCCTGAGGTCATATTCTCAACCGACTTCCAGAGTTGCTTGATGTTCGGCAGCGTATTTTGCCAAATCGCCCGCTTGCACCACTTCTCGCCCTTCTCTTTGCCTTCGTCGGTGGCGCACATCGATTGCCAAGCGATTCGCCCGGGATGCGCTACGTGCTCGGCAGCACCCTGCCAGCCTTGCTGATGAATCAGATAAAGATCGCTGAAAGTCGGATCCTTATGCGTGTCCCATTCAAACATCGTCCCTTCGGTGATGAATTTGTAAGCCGCCGCAATAGCATTGTCGCGGGGGTTGGTAATGTCTCCGGAGCCGTATTTGTTGAATTCATAATGGTTGAGCTGGAATAGACCGATGTACGACCCGGTGCGCTGCTTCGGATCAAAATCGGACTCGATCTTGGCGACGGTTTTCATGAAGTTGTAGTTCAGCCCGAAGGCGTCGGCCGCCCGCTTGATTTCCTCGAGCGGCGTGCCGATTGGAACGTTCCGCAACGAATCTAAAACTATGTCGGCAGGCCTTCTCGGCGGCGGATGCTCGTCGTATACATAGTAAGCAAGATATGAGTGCTTCGGCGCGATCGAATCGGAGGGATTATCTGGGGCAGCGGCGGCGTTCTCTTCTAACTTCGCTTGCTCCGTCCGCGGAGCGCTGGTGAATGCCTTCTGTTCTGGCAGAAGCGGTTCGGGCCTGAGCGCGTCCGAGGTCGCGGATAATGCCGGAGAACTCGGCAAGACAACGCCGACGTTCGCTTCGCCGCCGGCACTCGGCGGGCCGGTATAGTCGAAATCATTCGTTGCCGAAGCGGTTCTGAATTCATGAGCCGGTTCAGTGCTTTCGGGCGAATTCTCCCACAACCTAGCTTGCTCAGGCTTCTGAGCATCGATGCCCTTATTTTCTTCAGGCGATTGAGACGGCCTATCCTGAGAAATTTCGCCAGGGACGGCCGGAAGAGCGGAAGCGCTGGGCGCCGCGGGAACTATCGACTCCTCTGCAGCAATCGGCGGGACGGTGGAATTTGGGTCACGCGCCGCTTCAGCGATCACGGAATTTGTAATCAGTCCGGCCCCTTCCGGCGAAGCCTTCTCTAGTTTTGTTTGTTCCGTTGGCTGAGCCTCGATGGTGTCTTGCTCTGCGGGTAAGCGCGACCATTCACGATGCGAAGTAGTAACCGGAATCGCAGAGATCGGGCCAGCGCTTGGCGGCGCTGCGCCGATATCCGCCTGGGGTGCATTCGGCGGGACACTCGGCGTCCCTCCGACATGGGTCAGATAAATCACGGCAACGGCACACGCCGCTATCACCCACCCAAACCGTAAGTATTTCATATTCCCCCGAACCGTTACGCCACGGTACCCGTGGGTAATACTAGACGCGATCAGCCGCGTTATTCAATACTGATCAGCATTCGTTTGGCCACCAACAGTGAATTGGAACTTTTTCCGAATTTGGGCGACATTGCCCAAATCCCACGCTGAATCGGCACTAAAAGGCATCAGACCAGGGGATTGTAGCATTAAGTCCGATAACGAACGATTGCGGCTGGCAGCACCGCCCCAATCTTGCGTTGCCATAGATTGCTTTGGAACGTGGGGCGACGGATGAGGTTAATAGCGGACGGTCTCTGCTCAAGAGATTTGTCCGGCGTGGTGAAACGGACCCGCAGTCGGTTCGTATATGCAATGGCGCGCTCGCAGCATGTGGGGTGCACTACCAGGATGAGGAATGAACTAAAAGACGCGGGGCATGCATAATGCGTGTGCTTGTCATACTGGTCGCATTCTTAATCAGCGCCACAGTCCTCGCCGGCGCCGGTGAAGACATCGCCGCGGCACAGTCCGTCATCCAATCGCAAGAGGAGGCCTTCAGCCGGGACGATGCGGCGGCGGCGTATACCTTCGCCGCGCCTTCTATAAGGAGCTGGTACCGGACTCCCGAGACCTTCATGTACATGGTCCGCAACGGCTATGCTCCGGTCTATCGGCATAGAAGTTTTGAGTTCGGACAATCGACGATTTTGGACGGCGAGCTCACGCAGCAGGTCCACATCATCGACGCCGACGGTATCGCCTGGGAAGCGCTTTACACGCTGGAGCCGCAGTCCGACGGAGCTCTCAAGATCAGTGCGTGCGTTCTGACCAAGGCGGTTATCTCTTAGAAACCGCAAAGCGCGCAAAATCTCCGGCATAGGCTTTCGGCAGAGGCGCAGCGTAGGCGCCACGTTTTGAGGTCCGCAGCCCCAAGGCCACAAGTCCCTCGCAGAGTTTGACCGAGGCA
The DNA here is from genome assembly GCA_049679485.1 of Xanthobacteraceae bacterium. Classification (GTDB taxonomy): domain Bacteria; phylum Pseudomonadota; class Alphaproteobacteria; order Rhizobiales; family Xanthobacteraceae; genus BOG-931. The sequence continues at coordinate 3,586 of JBAUGC010000603.1, read as the reverse complement.
GCCACGCCTTCGACGATTGGGAGGCCGTGTTCTTGAGCGAGCGATTGTGAGAGGTCGGCCATTCCGGCGCAGCCCAAAACGATCGCTTCACAACCATCTTCGGCAATCGCTCGAGCGATTTCAGCCGAGAGTTTGCTGCGCGCCGCGGAGCCAGGCTCTTCCAGTGCCAGCACCGGCACATCGCTGGCGCGTACCCGCGCGCAACGTGAAGCCAGACCATAGCGAACAAGATTGTGTTCGATTACCGGAATTGAGCGCGACAACGTCGTTACTACGCTGAACTTGCCGGCAACGAGGCTCGCCATGTGAAATGCCGCCTCGCCAATCCCCACCACCGGCGCACCGGCAAGACATCTCGCGGCGTCGAGGCCGGTATCGTCGAAACAGGCGATAATGTATGCGTCCATGTCGGGCGCCTTGCCGATCTCCGCTATCAGACCCGGCACCGCGAACGCTTCGTCGTAGTAGCCTTCGATACTCGCCGGGCCGAAATCCGGATTGACTGCCACGATCTCTGTGCCCGGCGCCGCAATCCGCAGCGCCGCGTCGCAAAGTTTGCGCGTCATGGTGGCGGTCGTGTTTGGATTAACGATCAGGATGCGCATAGCTCGAGCATAGCTTGGGGCTAGAGTTCGCCGCCAAGATAGAGCGCCTTGACGCGCTCGTCGTCTAATAAATCTGCCGACCTTCCCGACAGTACGACCGAGCCGGTATTGACGGCGAAGGCGCGGCTGGAGATGCGCAGCGCCATGCGCGAATTCTGCTCCACCAGCAGCACGCTGACCTTTTCGTCGCGATTGATGGCAACGATCGACAGCGCGATCTCCTTCACCAACTTCGGCGCGATGCCCAGCGAAGGCTCGTCCAGGAGAAGTAGTTGCGGCCGCGCCATCAAAGCCCGGCCGATGACGAGCATTTGTTGTTCGCCGCCGCTCATCGTGCCCGCCTGCTGCGAGTAGCGCTCCTTGAGGCGCGGGAACCGCGTGAGCACCTTCTCTAGGCCGGCGGCAATCCCGGCCCGGTCGCTATGAACGAAGGCGCCCATCAGGAGATTGTCTTTGACCGACATATAGGGAAACACCCGGCGGCCCTCCGGAACCATGACGACACCGCGCTTGACGATTTCGTCAGGCGGCAGGCCATCAAGGCGCGCACCGCGAAAATGAATTTCCCCACGCCTGATCGGGCGCAGACCGGTGATGGCCCGCAGGATCGACGATTTGCCGGCGCCGTTGGCGCCAATCAGCGCCACCGTCTCGCCCTCGTTGACATCGAGCGACACGCCCTTGAGCGCGCAGACCCGATCGTAATAGAGCTCGACGTCGCGGAAATCGAGGGCTGCGGCCATCTTCTACAACCCGATCGCAGCGTCGTCGCTGCCGAGATAGGCTTCGATGACTTTGTCGTCGCGCTGAATATCCGCGGGCGCGCCTTCGGCGATCTTCTGGCCGAAATTCAACACCACGATCCGGTCAGAGATTTTCATCACCGCCGCCATGTCATGCTCGACCAGCAGGATGGTCACGCCGCGTTCGCGAACCCGGCGAACCATCTCGACCGCCCTCCTGGTCTCATCGTGGTTCATGCCGGCAAAAGGCTCATCGAGCAGTAACACCGCCGGGTTGGCGGCGAGCCCAATGCCGATGCCGAGCGCGCGCAGAAATCCGTGCGGCATGCTGCTGGCAAGCTTGTCGCGCTCCGCAGCAAGTCCCAGGAACGCAAGAATGTCGTCGGCGGAACGGCCGAAGTCCCGCTCATCGCGGCGCGCCGCTGCCGAGCCAAAATAATAACCGGCTAGTCCCGCGGTCGAACGCAAATGATGCGCGATGACGACGTTGTCACGCACGCTCATGTTGCGGAAGATCGTCGTCTCCTGAAACGTGCGCACCACGCCTTTTCTCGCCACGATATGCGGCGCCAGGCCGGATATGCGCTCACCGCGGAAGCGAACCTCTCCGGCGGTCGGAGCAACAAATGAGACAATAAGCTTGAACAGCGTTGACTTGCCGGCGCCGTTCGGACCGATTACCGAAAGAATTTCACGTTCGTGAACGTCGAATTCGACGCCGTTGACGGCGTGTACGCCGCCAAAGCGTTTGCTCAATCCGCGGACCTGCAACAGTGCGTCGGCGGCGCTCATTTGGTTTTTCGCGCAAACGGATTGAGACTGAGGAGTCCGTTGGGAAGGATCAGCATCAGTGCAATCAGCGCGCAGGAGAAAATTAGAAGCTGAAACTGGCCGGTCTGGAACAGAACGTCCCAGCCGAAATACAGTACGAACGTACCGATGATCGGCCCGAACACGTACCCAAGGCCGCCGAGGAAGCAGTTCAGCATAAAGTTGATGCTGTCGGTAACAGTGAAGCTCGAAGGATAAATCGACTGCGAAATGCCGGCGAAAATCGCGCCGCTGAGCCCGCCGAGAAATGAAGAAATCGCATAAGCGACCACCCGCAACAGCGCGATATTGACGCCGATCGAGGACGCGAGCTCCTCGTTCTGCTGAAGCGACTGGCAGAGCCGGCCGATCCGCGAATGCACCAGCCGGTAAATCGCCGCAAAACACAAGACCATTACTGCGACCGAGAGATAGTAGAACGGTACGCGCGGATTGCCGACAGCAGCGAAATCCGGAACAAGCGTGAGACCAAATAGCCGAATGGGGCCAGGAAGCGGAATATTGGCCATGCCCTTGGCGCCGTTGGTGATCGGCAGTGCGAGCGCGGCAAGCCGGGCAACTTCGGTCAGCACCAGCGTAACCATGGCGAAATAAACGCCGCGCAAGCGCAGGATCGGCAGACCGACAGGAACGCTGACAGCCGCGCAAAACAGCCCCGCGATCGGGAGTGCCAGCCAGAACGACAATCCGGCCCGCACCACCAAAATGGAGGCGACATAGCCGCCCGCCAGCGCAAACGCGCCTTGGCCGATATTGATCCTGCCGATGTAGAAAGTGAGCCAAACGCCGGCGCTGGCGATGCTCAAAAGCGCGACCGAGGTAAGCGTATAATAAAGGTCATGCCGTCCCGATGCTTCGATGACCACGGGCACGATTACGAAGACGAGGACGAGAAAGGCTGCGGCAGCTGCCAACAAGCCGCGCGATGCGTTCATGTCATCCCCACGGCTTGCCCATCAGGCCATTCGGCCGGATGGCAAGGAACACCATCAGCGCGGCAAAAATGACGAGATAGGTGATGTCGCCGTAGGCATGCAGAACCGTAAGCCCGATCGATTCCAACATGCCGAGAATGAAGCCGCCGGCAATCGCGCCGCCGACAACGCCGGCGCCGCCGATCATAACCATCATGAACGCCTTGATCGAAATCGGCCCGCCGATGCCGGAATTAACACCGGTGATCGCCACCAGGAGCGCGCCGGCGACGCCGGCGAGCATGGCGCCGAGCGCAAAGCCGATCATCGAATAACGGTCGACGTTGACGCCCATGAGCTGGGCGGCGACGCGATCCTGTGCCAGCGCCCGCATGGCGCGCCCGGGCTTGGTGAATTGCACGAAAGCCATAAAGGCCGCGATGGAAACCACAGCCAGACCGGCAATGACTACACGATCGTACGGGATAATAAG